>CAZXAO010000165.1:0-4495 GCA_964638465.1 uncultured bacterium
GATCGGCGGCCACATTCAGGCCCACATGCTTCATGGCCACCAGGCTGCGCACCCCACCGAGACTCGCCCCGTAAGCCACTTCGTAGGCCACCTTCTCGTTGGTGGACCACTCGGCCCGGACCTCCGGGAATCGGGCCAGGGTTTCCAGCACCTCGGTGGAGGGGGTCCCGGGATAGGCGGCAGCCACCCGAACCCCTGCCGCCCAGGCCCCGTGGGCCAGGGCTTCGTTGCCTGAGAGGAGCCTGCGTGCCATCAGAGATGGGCGATGAGGGCGTCAGTGTACTCCGTGGTACTCAGGGGTTTCACGCCCTCCATGTGCCGGGCCAGATCCTGGGTCACCTGCCGGGCCCGGATGGTCTGTTCCACGGCGTTGTAGATGAGGTCCGCCGCCTCAAACCAGCCCATGTGTTCCAGCATCAGGGCCCCGGAGAGGATCTCGGCCGTGGGGTTGATCACATTCTTACCCGCATACTTGGGGGCGGTGCCGTGCACGGGCTCAAACATGGCATGGACATCCCCGATGTTGCCCCCGGGGGCGATCCCCAGCCCCCCCACCAGCCCGGAGATGGCATCCGACAGATAGTCCCCGTTCAGGTTCGGGGTGGCCAGGACCGAGTACTCTGCGGTGCGCGTGAGGATCTGCTGTAGCATGTTGTCGGCAATGCGGTCCTTGATCACCACCTTGCCCTCGGGCACCTGACCGTTGTACTTCTCCCAGAGCTCCTGTTCGGTGATGGTGTACTCGCCGAACTCCTCCCGGGCCACCTGGTAGCCCCAATCCCGAAAGGCCCCCTCGGTGTACTTCATGATGTTGCCCTTGTGCACCAGGGTCACCGAGGGCCGCTTCCGCTCTATGGCGTACCGGATCGCCTTGCGCACCAGTCGCTTGGTACCAAACTCCGAGATGGGCTTCAGGCCGATGCCCGCATCCTCCCGCAACTGGACCCCGAACTCCTCCCGGAGGAACTGGCGGATCCTGCGGGCCTCTTCCGAATCATAGGGCCACTCAATGCCGGCGTAGACATCCTCGGTGTTCTCCCGGAAGACCACCATGTTCACCCGTTCGGGGTGTTTGATGGGGGAGGGCACCCCGGTGAAGTACCGGGACGGCCGGACATTGGCGTAGAGGTCCAGGGCTTTCCGGATGGCCACATTCAAACTGCGGTAGCCCCCGCCCACGGGGGTGGTCAAAGGCCCCTTGATGCCGATGTGGTACCTGCGGATGGCCTCCAGGGTTTCTTCGGGCAGCACATGGCCGTACACCTCACCGGCGCGTTCCCCGGCCAGCACCTCGGTCCAGGCGATCCGCCGGCGCCCTCCATACGCCTTTTCCACGGCTGCATCCAGCACGCGCCGCATGGCGGTGACCACCTCCGGCCCGATGCCATCGCCCTCAATGTACAGAATGATGGGCCGGTCCGGGATCACCAGCTGGCCGTTCTCCACGGTAATGGGGTCACCCCAGGAAGGGGGTTGAATCCGAAAGCCTGCCATGACGAAATCCTCCTTGTGGTGGCCGCAATTATAAACCTTTCGGGGTCGGTCCCGGGCTGACGAAGAGGGGACAAAAACACAACCCCTTGATTACCAACGAGTTGACTTCTGTGAGTCCGCCCTGACCCCGAAACCCATCTTTGGGGTGCCATGAAGGAAAAAGCCCTGCGACGGATCAGGCCTGTGGAGAATCTCTCCGGCCCGTGGAAGGAGGCCGGAAAAGTGGTGCCCGTGGCCGTAAACCTCCTGGAACCCCTGGAAACCCTGGCGGTCCACCGGAACCTGGGGCAGGATCGGCAACCTGGGGGTGTGGCCTTTCCGGTGAGCCGCCTGAAAACCTGTTTCTGAGGCCTGCCGTCCGGGGCAGGAGGGGGCCGGGGGCGGCCCGGTCCGGGCCGCCCCCGGTACACCCACCGGATGTCTCAAAAAGACAACGGACTCTCAAAATGCTTCTCCATCTGAGCCTCGGACGAAATGGGGAAAGCCCGGAACCCCCGAAATCCCGGGGAATTCCGGGCCCGGAGACCCTGGCAGCGAATTTGCACCCCTCTCCTGCGATGAAACCCAGAACGCCCAGAGAACCCTCGGTCTCGTATTCCGAGCCCAGGAAACTCCCGCCCCTCCGGGACTCCCGCCTCCCGGACCCGCCGCAGGAGGGGGTGGACATCCTCCTGACAGAGCTCGTGGGGGATGATCCCCCGAACCAAGGCCCGCGAATCCCGGAGTTCCGGATGAAAACCACCTTCTAAGCCAGGGAGGGCTCGCCATGCCTACAGGAGCCATGTTCGGGGCATCATCCCCGTGGATCGCACTACTGAAGGAGATCCAGAGACTCCACAGGACCTCCTCTGAAATCCTCTTGCTCCTCCTGGATCTCTCTCCCCTGGTACCGGATCTCAAAACCGGCTCTCCCCGGGAAACCCACGCCTTCCTGCATCAGGTGCTCCGCCGGTTCCACACCTGGCTCCCGGCCCGACCCCGGGGCGTGCTCCTGGAAGGCCCCCTGCTGGCCCTGGCCCTACCCTGGTCAGCCGTCCAGGAAACGGGCTTTTCTCTTCAGGACCTTCGCCACCACGCCCTGCAGGCCCGATTCCCCTGGCAGGACCGATCCCTGAAGATCCAGGGCCGACTCCTCGCCCTCCGTTTCCCCCGATCGGTTCCCCTGGAAACCCTGCCCGACCAGCTGCGGGAAGCCCTGTACCGGGTCCCGGAGGAAGCCTGGACCTGGGGCACGGTGCCACCCCCACCCTCCGCCTGGGAGCGATTCTGGCATCCCTGGTTGGAACCCTGGCTCCAACGGCTCCGGAGTCAACGACGGATCCTCTGGATCACCGGGGGCACCGCCCTGGACCGGGAGATCGTCCTGGATCTCCTGCGCCAGGCCTGGGCACGCTGGGGCTTCTCCCTGCTCCAGGCCTGCCCTCACCGGGCACGGGTGCATCCCTACGCAGCCCTGCTGGATGCCCTTGGACGCCATGAGATCCTCCATCCCCCTGCCCGGGAACCTCCCTGGCACGCCCTGCTCCACCCCAAGACCCGGGTCTCCATGACCCAGGCCCGCCACTGGCTCACCGAGGCCATTCTTTCCCTCAGCACCGGCCGTCCGCTGCTCCTCGTGGTCCCCGAATTCCAGCTCTGGCCCCCGGAGAGCCAGCATGTCCTGAAACACCTGGCCCAGACCCCCGGCAACTTCTCCCTCGTGATCACCTCGGCACACCTGCCCGATCCCACACTCCGGGACCGGGTAGACCTGGAGTCCCTCCCCGACCTCCGGGAAGCCCTGACCCCTGCAGCCCTCAGTGCCCTGTTCCCGGAACTCCACCACCCCGAAGTGCTCAGCTGGCTCCTCCGGGACCCCACCACCCACCGGCTCCACTGCCTCCGGGTACTCTACGCCCTGCAGGGCAACCAGGCCCTGCCGCCAGCGGCACCGGATCTCCCCCGATGGGTGCTGGAGTCCCTCCCGGCGGCTGAACGCCGGCTTCTCCGGCTCATCGCCCTCCTTCAGGACCCCCTGGATCCGGACCTGGTCCAGCAGGTGACCGACCTTCCGGCCGTGGAAGTAGGGGCCCTGCTGCACCGGCTGGCCGCCCTTCACCTGCTTCGGACGGACGGCCTCGGCACCTTCGTGTTTCCCAACACTCCTCTCAAAAAACTCCTCCTCTCCACTTTGCCCCATCACCGACGCCAGGACCTCCATCGTCGGGTCCTGCGCGCCAAGGAGACACGGCCCGAACGATTTCCCCCGGTCACCCACCTGCCCCACCACCTGGCCCTGGGCCATTACGGGCAGGCCCTGCACCTCCTGACCGACCTGGCCCGACAACACCTGCGACAGGGCGCCCCCCTCTCCGCCCTCCAGGCCCTGCGGCGGGCCGTGCGCCTCGCCCGCTTTGACCCCTCCCTGCAGGAACGCCTGCAACACTCCCTGGATCTCCCGTCGCTCCTTCCCCATCCCAACAGCCTGGAAGCGCTGCCGGCCATCCAGCGGGAAGCCCAGAACCTGGCCGAAGACCTGGAAGCCCTGGACCACCGCGATGCTCTGTCCCTTCTGAACCACTGGCGCACCCGGCTCCTTCTCCACCTGGGTCGTTACGAAGAGGCCGAAGACCTGATCCAAACCCTGGAAGACCGGGCCCGGGGTTCCCACCGCCAGGGCCTGGCCCTGGAAACCCGGGGGCTTCTCGCCTGGTACCGCGACCAGTGGGGCCAAAGCATGGACCTCTGGAAACAGGCCCTCATCTACGCCCAGGAAGCAGAGGATCCCGACCTCGTGGCCCGTCTCCTCGGAAACCTGGGCATGGTGTACCAGCAGCAACACCGGTACAGGCTCGCCCTGAAACACTACCTCGGGGCCCTGCGCATCTATCACCAGCAGAAAAACCAACGGGCCGTGGCCGTGGGTCTCGGGATGGTGGGACATGTGTTCCGCTCCTGGGGCCGCCTGGGTCAGGCTCTCCAGTCCTATCACCGGGCCGCCCAGGTGAGCCAGCAGGTGGAA
>CAZXAO010000166.1:0-4493 GCA_964638465.1 uncultured bacterium
AGCACCAGCGCCGGCCTCTGGAGATCGGGGCGCTGAAGGACGAAGGCCCCAAGACGCCGGTTCCACCGGGCCAGTTCCCAGAGATACCAGAGATGCCCCGGATCCCTGGGCAAACGATGCGCCCGAAACCGAAAGGGCACGGTAAATACCTGGATCCCCGGCGGAGACGGGATCGCAGACCGGGCCACTGGAGCCACCACCCGGAACCGGTATCCCCGCTGGACGAGCCCGGGCAGCAGGTACTGCAGCGTGGGATTGGGCGTCGTCGGTGGAAAGGGCCAGGGTTGCAGAAGGAGCACGGTGGTCATGGTTCACCCCGGGGTGCCGGCTCCTCCCTCGCGTGCCATGACCCGGGATGGACGACGGCTCGGAGGACTCCCTCTGAAGATCTGCTCTGATGATGCGCAGGGGGCCATCGCTTCGCCTCTGAAGGGGCTCGTACAGGAGGAGCCGGGACGCCCCCATCCGCCGGGTGTGTGAAAAACACCCACCGTAGGAGCGGCTTCAGCCGCGACAAAATCCCCGGGGGTCCCCACGGGATTTCCGCCGGAAATCCCGTGGGGTGAGCTCTCGCCCCTGAAGGGGCTCCTACAAGGGGGAACATCGCCCTGGAAGGGGCTCTTGCAGAGGACCGGGAGGGTGAAAACGGGGTTATTCACCGGCCACCACGATGCGGGAGAAATCGGCAAATCGGGCAAAGAGGCGTCGGGTCTTCTCCAGGAGTCGCAGCCGATTCTGGCGGAGCGCCGGGTCGTCCACCATCACGAACACCTCATCAAAGAAGGCGTCAATGTAGGGTCGGGTATCCAGCAGCAGGGTCAGGGCCCGGTCGTAGGCGCCCTGATCCAGAAACCGCTGGTACGCCTCCTGGATCTCCTGCACCCGGCGGTACAGGGCTTCCTCCTCGGGTTTCTCAAAGAGCCGGGGATCTGGTTCTCCGGGTTCGGGCGGGGCCGATCGCAGGATATTGGCCAGGCGTTTCTGGCCAATCACCAGTTTCTCAAAGTCTTCGGGCCGTTCCTCCATCATGTGGTGCAGTGCCCGGGCGCGTTCGGCCAGCACCCGGAGGTCGTGGAGCCCGGACCCGATCACTGCGTCCACGATATCGTACCGGATGCCCTCGCGCTCCTCCAGGTAGTGTTCAAACCGACGGAGCACGAACTCCAGGGCCTTCCTTCTGGCCTCTTCGGAGAAGTCAGCGCCAGCGAACAGGGCCTCCAGATCCAGGGACAACTGGAACCGGAGGATCAGGTCAATGAGCCCGTAGGCCAGGCGGCGGAGGCCCATGGGGTCCTGGGCGCCCGTGGGTTCGTAGCCCGTGGAGAGCAGAGCCACCAGGGTATCCACGCGATCGGCGATGCCCAGCAGGGCAGCCTCGGGCAATCCGGGGAGCTGATCGCCGGAGAACCGGGGCCTGTGGCACTGTTCAATGATGTGGGCCACGATCTCGGGCTCGCCATCCCGGAGAGCGTAGTACCGGCCGATGGTGCCCTCCAGTTTGGTGAACTCCTTGCCGTCCCGGATCATCTCGGTGGTGATGTCGGTCTTGTAGAGCAGGGCCGCGCGTCGCAGGGCGTCGGCGTCCAGGGACAGGGAACCTCCCAGGTGGTGGAGCAGGTGGTCCACCAGGCGTCGGACCCGTTGAACCTTGTCGTACACGCTTCCGAGGCCCTTGAACCACACGATGTTTTTGAGGTCTTCCACGCGGTCTTCCAGGCGGCGTCGGGTATCGGTTTCAAAGTAAAACCGGGCGTCCTCCAGTCGGGCCACCAGCACCTCCTCCAGGCCCTGGCGAACGAGGTCGGGCTCGGCTTTGGGGTTATTGATAACGGCCACGAAGTAGGGCAGGAGGCGTTCCGGATCCTGGGGATGGAGGACGGCGAAGTACCGCTGGTGTTGTTTCATGGCCGTGATCACGATGGGGGCGGGCAGGCTGAGGAACTTCTCGTCGTACCGACCCAGAAGGGCTGTGGGGTGTTCCACCAGGTTGGTCACCTCGTCCACGAGTTCGGGATCGTTCACGGGCACGCCCTGCACCCGGGCGGCAGCCTCCTCTGTGGTCTGGAGCACGGCCCGCCGGCGTTCCTCAAAGTCCGGGATTACGAAGGCGTTCCGGAGGACTTCCTCGTAGGCATCGGCCGAGGGTAGCTCCAGGGGCCCCGGGACGGCCAGACGGTTCCCGTAGGTCTGCCGTCCGGCCTTCAGACCCGCCACCTGCACGGGCAGCACCTTGGTGCCGTGGAGCGCCACGAGCCAGCGGATGGGGCGGGGAAAACGCAGGGGTGGGCCCCACCGCATGGTTTTGGCAAAGGGGATGTTCTGGAGCAGCTCCTCCAGGCGGGCATTCAGGAGATCGGCCAGGGGCACCGGGGGTTTCCGGACCCGACCCACCACATACTCGCCCTGGCCGATGCGGCGGATCTCCACCTGATCCTCGGTGATTCCCAGTTTCCTGAGGAAGCCCTGGAGGGCGCGGGTGGGTTTTCCCTGGTCGTCGTAGGCGATGGTGCGGGGCGGGCCCTGCACCTCTTCCCACTGTTCAGGGGTAGCCTCGGCCACGGCCTGCACGAGTACGGCGGTCCGCCGGGGGGTGGCGAGCCAGCGGGCGACCCCGTGTTCCAGGCGGGTCTCCTGGAAGAGGCGAAGCAGGCCTTCCAGGAGACGTTGCCCCGAGAAGTTCACGAACCGGGCCGGCAGTTCTTCGTGCCCGATCTCAAGGAGCAGGGTTTTCCGGTTCATCCGAACAAATCCTCCGTTTCTTCGTCCAGGGCAGGGGGGATAAACACCATCCGTCCCAGGGGTTTCCACCACTCGGACCATCGGCTACCCGGGGCCCGGGGGTGGCGGGCGGCCTCGGCGAACATCCAGATGCGGGCGTCCATGTTATCCAGAAAGTGGAGCACCTGGGCTTCCACCAGGGCAGGCCGTACGGGGGAGCCCCATTCCAGTTCCCCGTGGTGGGAGAGGATCATGTGTTGCAGGCGCATCAGGAGGTCCCGGGGAAAGCCGGGCACCCGGGCCGCATAGCGGTTCAGGAGTTCCACGCCCAGCAGGATATGGCCCAGGAGCCGGCCCCGATCGGTCACCTCGATGCCCGCCGGGGTCAGTTCGTACTCCTCCAGTTTTCCGATGTCGTGCAGGAAGGCGCCCGCCAGCAGCAGATCCCGGTCCAGGTGGGGATACACCCGGGCCAGGGTGTCGGCCATGCGCAGGATGTTCTGGGTGTGTTCCAGCAGGCCCCCCAGGTAGTTGTGGTGATAGGTGGTGGCGGCCGGTGCCCGGCGGAGCCGGGCCACCAGATCCTTGTCCTCCAGCATCCGCTGGAACAGCCGTCGCAGATAGGGGTTTTTCAGGGTCTTCAGCAGGTCCTGCACCTGTTGCAGCAGGCGGTCCACATCCCGCGGGGTGGTGGGTAGGAAGTCGGCCAGGTGTACCTTCTCGGGTGGCACCGCGTGGGCCTCCAACACCTTGATCCTGAGGGCCTGATGGAAGCGTTCCACGCGGCCCCGGATCTGCACCACCGTCCCCCGGATCAGGACGGGTTCCAGGTGTTCCACCTGATCAAAGGCGATGGCCTCAACCTCGCCGCTGCGATCCTTCAGGCGGGCCACGAGAAAGGGCTGTCCCTCCCGCGTGGTGCGGCGTTCCACCTGAGCCACCACGAAAAGGTCTTCAATCTCCTGGTTCTCGTGCTGTTCCAGGTGTTCCACGAAGTGGCGTTTTGGCATCGGCGGAAATGATAAACCCTTGCCCCCGTAGGGGAAACCCGAAACGGTGGATAGCCCCGGGCCCTGAGCAGAGGTCAGGGCTTCATGACGACCTTCACGGCCTCCTTGCGGCGCAGCAGGTTCATCCCGGTGGCAAACTCTTCCAGGGGGATCTGATGGGTGATCAGGGGGGAGAGGTCCACCTGACCGGAGGCCAGGAGTTCCGAGGCCCGGTACCAGGTATCAAACATCACGCGGCCGTTGATGCCGTAGATCGTGGCTCCCTTGAAGACCACCAGGTTGTTGATGTCCACGGTAAAGGGCTCCGGAAAGATGCCCAGGAGTGAGGCGCGGCCGCCCTTCCGCAGGGCCCGGAATCCCTGTTCCAGGGCCCGGGGAGCGCCCGACATCTCCAGGAACACATCCACGCCCTTGCCGCCGGTGTGGTCCAGGATGTAGGCCACGGGGTCGTCCCGGGTAGGATCAATCAGGTGATTGGCGCCCATGGTTTTCCCGAGTTCCCGCCGCAGGGGCGTGGGTTCCACCAGGAAGATGTCCGAGGCGCCCGAGGCCCGGGCCACGCCTACGGCCATGAGCCCGATGGGTCCCCCTCCGAAGATGGCCACCTGCTTGCCCGCCACATCCTCCACCAGGGTGGTGTACACGGCGTTGCCAAAGGGTTCCTGCAGGGTGGCGATCTCCGGAGGCAGGGAGGGATCGTTTTTCCAGGCGTTCTCGTAGGGCACCTTGAGGTACTCCGCGAAGGCGCCGTCCGTGTCCACCCCG
>CAZXAO010000167.1:0-4468 GCA_964638465.1 uncultured bacterium
TTTTGCGGCGAAGATACGGCGGTGCCGGGGACTCTTCTCCCGCTGGCCCGCCGGTAGCGGGTCTTGCCAGCCAGGGCTTTGATCTCCCGGGTTCTCAGGGTCCCGGGTTTGCCTTGCACTCTTCGGGTGGGTGGGGAGGTCCGTTCATCTTCCCCGGTGGGACGCGCGCCTGGCCTGTACAATTGTCAGGGGTACCCTGGGGGTGAGTTTTTCCTCCGTGGCAGGGCCCGATTCCCGGTGAACCCATGAGGAAGAAGGAGCGAACTTCCATGAAGGACTTTGACATTCGGGATCCGGAGCGTCGCGCCGAGGGGCTGCAACGGATCCAGTGGGCCGGAGCCCACATGCCCGTTCTCCAGCAGATCCGGGAGGCGTACCGACGGCAGCGGCCCCTGGAGGGCGTGCGAATTGCTGCCTGTCTTCATGTGACCAGTGAGACGGCCAACCTGATGATCACCCTGAAGGAGGCTGGAGCCGAGGTGCGGCTCTCCGCCTCCAACCCTCTGTCCACGCAGGACGATGTAGCCGCGGCGCTGGTGCAGGACTACGGCATCCCGGTGTTCGCCATCCACGGCGAGGACCGGGACACCTATTACCAGCACATCCAGGCGGTGCTGGACTTTCAACCCCACATCACGCTGGACGACGGGGGGGACCTGACGACCTATGCCCACAAGACCGGCCGCACCGAGGGAATTGTGGGAGGTACCGAGGAGACCACCACGGGCGTCATCCGGTTCCGGGCCATGGAACGCGACGGGGCCCTCAGGTATCCCATCATTGCGGTGAACGATTCCCGGACCAAGTACCTGTTTGACAACCGCTATGGCACCGGCCAGTCCACCATTGACGGCATCCTGCGGGCCACCAACCTGTTGATTGCGGGTTCCGTGTTCGTGGTGGTCGGATACGGTTGGTGTGGGCGGGGCATCGCCCTGCGGGCCCGGGGCATGGGGGCCCGGGTGATCGTGACCGAGGTGGATCCCATCCGGGCTGTGGAGGCCGTGATGGACGGCTTTGAGGTGATGCCCCTGGTGGAGGCCGCGCCCCGGGGCGACTTCTTCGTGACCGCCACGGGAAACCTGCATGTCATCGGCCGGGAGGCCCTGGCCCGGATGAAGGACGGGGCCATCCTGGCCAATGCCGGGCACTTTGATGTGGAAATTGACCTCGGGGTGCTCCGGGAGATGGCCCGCGAGGTGCGGGAGATCCGGCCCCACCTGGAGGAGTATCGGCTCAAGGACGGCCGGCGACTTTACCTGATCGGCCAGGGACGGCTGGTCAACCTGGTGGCGGCCGAGGGACATCCGCCTACGGTGATGGATCTTTCCTTTGCCAACCAGGCCCGGGCGGCCGTGTACCTGTGGGAGCATCGGGGCCAGTTGGCGCCCCGGGTGTACACTCTGCCGATGGAGATTGACCAGGAGATTGCCCGCAGGAAACTCCGCGCCCTGGGGATCCGGATTGACGCCCTTACCGAAGAGCAGCGGCGGTATCTGAGTACCTGGCAGGAGGGGACCTGAAGGAATTTGGGCGGCGGCCGCCGGCCAGGCGGCCGCCGCCCAAAGACCCCTCAAAACCGGTCATCCCCAAAGAGTTCCGTGGATCCCGATCCCGGACTTTCCCAATCGTCCTGCGTGCTCCAGGGATCCCACTTGCGAGAAGACTTCTGCTCAATGCCGGTGGCGATCACCGTGACCTTCACCCGGCCGTTCATGTCCTCCTTGGGCGTGTCTCCGAAGATCAGAAGCGGCTTGTTCCGGCCATCGGTGGCTTCCCTCAGGATGAAACTGGTGATCTCGGTGATCTCCGCCATCTTGAGGTCCGGACCGTGGGAGATGTTCACCAGGATCCCCTTGGCGCCCCGGATGGACATGTTCTCCAGGAGGGGACTGGAAATGGAGGCCCGGGCCGCCTGCTGGGCCCGGTTCTCGCCCTGACCCTCGCCCGAACCCATCACCGCACGACCCTGCATCTGCATGACCTTCCGCACATCGGCAAAGTCCACATTGATGAAGCCAGTGGTCACGATGATGTCCACGATGCCCGAGACCGCCTCGTAGAGCACCTCATTGGACTTCTCAAAGGCGTCTACCGCCTCCAGGTCCGGATAGAGTTCCTGGAGTTTGTCGTTGGGGATCACAAGCAGGGTATCCACCTTGTCCTCCAGTTTTCGGAGCCATTCCAGGGCGATTTCCCGGCGTTGGGGACCCTCCCATTCAAAGGGCAGGGTCACCACGGCCACGGTAAGGATGTTCATCTCTCGGCAGATCTCGGCCGCCACCTGGATGCCGCCGGTGCCGGTGCCTCCTCCCATGCCGGCGGTCAGGAACACCATGTCGGCGTTGGCCAGGACCCTGCGGACCTCGTCGGCGGCCTCCCGCATGGCGCGTTCGCCGATCTCCGGGTCGCCCCCGGCTCCCAGGCCCTGGGTGACCTCCTTGCCTGCCTGGAGTTTGTACTGGGCGATGGATCGGGAGAGGGCCTGTTTGTCCGTGTTGGCCGCAATGGTCAGGGTGGTGGGGAGACCCTGGCGGACCATATAGTCCACCGCATTGGATCCACCGCCACCGATCCCCATGATCTTGATCCGGGCGTCTCTAAAGGATTGGTCATACAGGATAATGCCCATGGTTGATTACCCTCCACGCTTGTTTCGTATTTTCCGAGACTTCAGAATGCCCTGTTTTCTGGCTTAAAAGCCCTTGAAAACCTCCAGCAGTTTCCTCAGGAAGGAGCGTTTTTTCCGTCGGGCCGGGACCAGGTCCTGGGTGGCCAGTTTCAGGGCGCCGGCCACCACGGCCAGGCTCGGATCCCCGTTGCCCGGGGGACTGACGAAGCCCTGGATCCCACCCAGACGCACGGGTCTGTGGAGTTTCTGTTCCAGGTAAGGCAGCAGGCCCGGCAGCTGGGCCAGGCCGCCCACCACCACCACGCCCGAGATGCTGCCGTCCAGACGATCCATAAACTCCTGAAGCCGGTATACCATGCGGTCCAGTTCCCGATGGATCACCTGGAGGGCGTCCCATCGGTTGATCTGGCGGGTGATGCCCTGGCCACCCAGGGAAAGGGTGATGGTTTCTGGACCGGTCTGGGTGTCCGTGATCTCGCCCACGCGGGTCAGCAGTTCGCCAGCCTTTTCCCGGGAGATCTGGAACTGTCGGGCCAGGGCCTGGACGAGGGCCTGATGGCACCCGTCGCTCATGCTGCCGGCCACCCGGAGGGCCTGATTCATCCAGAAGGCGTAGTCCACCTTGGCGTGGCCCAGGTCCAGCACCAGCAGGTGTTCCTGGCGATCGCCCCTGTTGAGGACCGCCAGGGAGGCAGCCACGGGCTGGTACTCAAAGGCCAGGAGGCGATCGGAGATCCCCACGCTGTGCAGGAGATCTTCCACATTCCGAAGGACGATGGTCTGGGCATAGGCGGCCAGGCCCCACACCTCCAGGCTCCGGCCGAGCATACCGATGGGATTAGGCACCTTTTGTGCCTCGTCAATGCGAAAGAGGAAGGGATAGAAGCGGAAGATCAGCCGGCCGTTCAGTTCGGGTTCGTTCATGACGATGTGGATGAGTTCCCGGATATTCTCGGGGGAAATCTCCACCGGATCGGTCTTGCTGATGTTGTCGGTGCCCCGGGCCCAGCGGGCGGTGTAGTGGCGTCCAGAGAGGGCGACATGCACGGGCAGCCGCCGGAGTTTTTTGCGATGTTTGCCCAGGGCCTTTCGGAGGGCGCTCTCCAGCACCTCTGCGGCTTCGTTGGGGCGGGTGACCTCGCCAAACCGGAACACCCCGGAGTGGTGCTGGATGCCCAACCCCAGGACCTCCAATTGGCCCTCCGGGGTGGATCGGCCCCAGAGGGCCGCCACCTTTTGACTTCCCAGGTCAAGAACTACGGCCTCCTGGCTCATAGACCATTCCCCCAAGGATCCAGGATGACGATTTCCTCTTCCAGTTCGTAGCCGAACATCTCGCGTACCCGCTGTCTGCCCAGGTCCATGAGGGCGAGCACCTCCTGGGCCCGGGCGTCCTGGACATTCACGATGAAGTTGGCGTGTTTGTCGGAGTACATGGCGCCCCCCAGGCGATACCCTTTGAGGCCGGCGTCGTCCAGGAGTTTGCCGGCGCTCACCTCTGGAGACGGATTCTTGAAGACGCAACCGGCAGACTTCATGCCGTAGGGCTGGGTGGTCTTCCGGTGTTCCAGGTAGGCCTGGATCTCCTGGTCAATGCGGGCGGGGTCGCCGGGGGTGAGCCGGAGTCGGGCCTTGAGGAGGATGCCCATGTCGCGCACCCGGGATCGCCGGTACCCCAGGCCCAGTTCCTGGGGGGGCAATTCCTCCACATAGCCGTCGTAGGTCAGCAGGGTGACGGACACCAGACGATCGCCGATCTCGTGGCCCTTCAGGCCGGCGTTCATCACGATGGCGCCGCCCAGTTCGCCCGGGATCCCCACGAAGGGCTCCAGGCCC
>CAZXAO010000168.1:0-4423 GCA_964638465.1 uncultured bacterium
CTTTGGGAAACTCTCAGACCTCATCTACGAGGAGTGGGTGGAGGCAAACCGAAGGTTCGTGGACAGCACGAGCCACGGCCGACTGGCCTATGTGCATGTGCGGGCCATGGACGAGGAGAGCCTGGAACGCTTCAAAAAGGACCTGTATCAGCAGCGAGACCGCGAGGGTCTCGTGCTGGACATCCGGTACAACGGCGGAGGGTCCACCCACGACGCCCTGCTGGACATCCTTCGGAGGGTCCACTACCTGTACTCCGTGGAGCGAGGGGACACCGCGCGGGAGTTCAGTTCCCTGTTTGCCTGGGCCAAACCCATCGTGCTGCTCATCAACGAGCACTGCTACAGCGATGCCGAGATCTTTCCGCAGGGCTTCAAGGAACTCCACCTGGGCACCGTGGTGGGCACACCCACCTTTGGGGCGGTCATCGGCACCAGGAACCTGGAACTGTTTGACGGCACCGTGTTCCGTCAGCCCGAGGAGGGCTGGTACCGGTTGAGCGGCCTTTCTTTGGAGAACCACCCTGTGGAGCCCGATGTGCGGGTGGACAACCCGCCGCAGTACGACAATCGCACGGGGGACCCCCAGTTGCGAAAGGCCGTGGAGATCCTGCTGGAGCAGTTGCCGTAGGCTCAGGCGGGAGCCAGGGCAAAGAGGAGCACCAGGATTCGCCGGGCACCGGCGCGTCGCAGGACCCGGGCAGCCTCCTGAACCGTGCTCATGGAGGTCATCACATCGTCCACGAGAAGCCAGGTGCCCTCCCGAACGGCGTGGGCAGGCGTCCGGAGGGCAAAGGCTCCCTTGAGGTTCTCCCGGCGTTCAGCGGGGCTCAGGGTGGTCTGGCTGCGGGTGTAGCGGGTGCGTCGCAGGATCGGTGTCAGGGGGATTCCCGTGGAGGCCGAGAGATGCCGGGCCAGTAGATGGGTCTGGGAGAAGCCGCGTTCCCGGATCCGGGCAGGGTGCAGGGGCACGGGCACGATGCCCTGGATCTCTTGGGGATCTGCGGGCAGCACGGCTGCCATTTCCCGGGCCATCCATGGCGTCAGGGACCGAAACCCCTGGTACTTCATGGCTTCCACCAGTTGGGCCACGGGGCCAGTGTACAGATAGGCAGCCCGAGCCCGGTCAAAGGGCAGGGTTTTGCCGTGGCATCGGGGGCATTGCCAGCCCCGGAGTGGAGTACCGCACCGGCGGCAGAAGGGCGGCTGGATCTTCAGCTGGCGGAGGGTGCGCTGGCAGTCGGGGCAGAGGAGGGGCGTCCCTGGCCGGGGGGACACCGGTTCCCGGCACACGATGCAGAGAGGGGGCGCCACGAAGTCCAGAAGAGGCGTCAGGAGTGGGGGCCACTCCATAGGCGGAAGAGGGCCAGAAGGGCCACCAGGGAGAGGGCCAGGGAGATGGCCTGGCTCAGGGTCAGCAGGCCACCGAAGAGGTACTGGGAGGGTTCGTAGTAGCGGAAGAAGTCGTCCAGAAACCGCACCAGGGGAGACAGGAAGGCCACGGTCCAGAAGAGGGTGCCCGGGGGCAGGTGGTCGTGGCGGCGTTTGAGGAGGATCACGAAGAGGAACACCAGGAACTGGCCCAGGGACTCGTAGATCTGGGTGGGGTGCAGGTGGATCCCGGGGAACTGGGCACCGGCGGCCCCGTCCGGGAACACCACACCCCAGGGCAGGTGGGTGGGTTTGCCGTAGCAGCAGCCGTTGAAAAAGCACCCCCATCGGCCGACGGCGATGGCCAGGGGGATGCCGGGAGCAATCCAGTCGGCCACGCGGGTCACCGGGAGCCGGCGGCGGTACACGAAGAGCAGGGCAGCGGGTACGCCGAACAGGAACCCGCCGTAGAACACCATCCCTCCGTGCCACACCCGGAGGATTTCCAGGGGATCGGGGGCGAACTCAGACCAGTGGGTGGCCACATAGAAGAGGCGAGCCCCCACCAGGCCGGCGAGGACTGCAAAAAAGGCCAGGTCGTAGAGGTCTTCTCTACGAAACCCGGCCTTTTCTGCCTCCCGGGCCGCGTAGTAGACGGCCAGGAGGATTCCCGATAGGACGAATACTCCCCAGGTGGTAACCGTGAACGGCCCAACCTTGAAGAGTATGGGGTGCATTAGATGCGCGTCACATTGATCGCCTTGGGGCCCTTGGCGGAATTGACCACCTCAAACTTCACGCGGTCACCTTCGTCCAGCGACTTGTAGCCTTCACCGATGATATCGCTGAAGTGCACGAACACATCTCCGGATCCATCCTCTGCTTCAATGAATCCGTAGCCCTTCCTAGAGTCAAACCACTTGACTCTCCCGTACTTCACGTCTGCCATGGTACAAATCCTCCTTTTACTTTTCCTGCCCGGATGGGCAGTTGGGGGAATTATAGTCCCCCGGGGTCCAACTGTCAACAAACCAAGTTGGTTTCAGAGGCTTGAAGCCTGAAAAATTGTGGAAACTCCTGGGGGTTGCCCCTTTCTTCGCAAAATTTTTCCAGGTCCGGGGATTCTTCGGGGATCGGGCCCTGGGTTCTACGAGAACTGCTGGATAAGGCTCTGGTTTTTCTGCCGCAAGTACTCAAAGAAGTCCTCCAGGGCCTGGCGAAGTGGAGGGTCCGGGATCTCCTGGACCCGTCGGAGCCCCTGCTGGATGTAGGTTTCGGCCCGGGCGCCCGAGTACTCAAAGCCCCCGGCCTCCAGGATGGCCTCCTTCAGACGGTCCAGGGACTCGGTTTCCTCCCAGGAGGTGAGCAGTCCCTTCTGGAACGCCCGAATGGTGGGCAGGGTGATCTTCTTCTCCTCGGCGTCGGGGTCTTCCTCAGAGAACAGGTCGTGGCAGTCGTCCACGATCTGGTATGCCATGCCGAAGGCCAGGCCAATTTCCCGGAAGCGTTCCAGGTCCGGCCCGTCCAGCCCCCGGTACAGGGCGCCCACCGTGGTGGCACACCGGAAAAGCGATGCGGTCTTCTTCCGGATGATCCGCAGGTACACCGCCTCCTGGAGCTGGGTTTCCGGATCCAGTACCTCTTCCTCCACCTCGCCCTCCACCATCTCGGCCACGGCGTTCAGGGTTTCCTCCAGGATCCGGGGGTCGCCGGCCTCCTGAATGGCCTGGAGGCCCCGGGTAAAGAGGTAATCGCCGGCCAGGACGGCGAAGTGGCTGCCGTACTGTTCGTGCAGGGCGGTCATGTTCCGGCGGAACCGGGAGTGGTCCACCACATCGTCGTGGACCAGGGAGGAGGCGTGGATGAGTTCAATGCCTGCCGCCAGGATGGCGGCCCGGCGGTGGCCGTCGCCGAAGGCCCGGGCCGCCAGCAGCAGGGCCGCCGGCCGCAGCCGTTTTCCGGAGAGGACGAAGCCGGGAATGGGCAACGGGAACCCACGAAGCACCCGCTCGGAGAGCTCCTGGTCGGTCAACTGTAGTGCAGGCTCAATGGGTTGATAAGCAGCCTGCAGTAACGGTGGAATGGCCATACATCCGTTCCCTTTGGCCCCTCAGGCTTCGGTGGCCTCGGACGGGCCTTCTTGGGGGCTCTCCCCGGCCTCCGGGGTTTCCGACTCCGACTCCTCGGCCTCCTGCAGGGCCTTCAGCCGTTCCAGTTCGGCCTTCAGGAGTTCGCCCAGGCTCACCCGGGCGGGTTCGGGCCGATACCGGGCCATGTCAGCCTTTTCCTTGGCCTGCACATACTCCCGTTCCGAGAGCAGGACCCGTTTCCGTGAGGGTTCAATGCGCATCACCCGGACATTGATCTCCTCACCCACCTCGTAGTTCTCCACGGGGTTGCCCTTTCGGACCAGGTGGGACCGGGGTACGAACCCCTCCAGCCCTTCGGTGACCTCCACCACGGCCCCGTGTTCATTGAGGGAGAGAATCCGGGCCTTGATTTCACTTCCCACCGGGAGTTGACGCACGATCTCGTCCCACGGGTTAGGCTGAAGGTCCTTCAGGGAGAGTTCCAGGATCCGGTTCCGTTTGTCAAAGCCCGTGACCTTCAGGCGGACCTTTTGACCCTTTCTCAGGGCGTCCTGAGGCCGGGTGAACTTCTTGGTCCAGGAGATATCGGCCACATGCAGGAACCCTTCAATGCCATCCTCAATCTCAATGTAAGCACCGAAGTTGCCGAAGTCCACCACGGTTCCCCGGACCACGGTCCCCTTGGGATACTTTTCCTCAATCATGGACCAGGGGTCGGGTTTGGCCTGTTTCATCCCCAGGGAGAGCCGCTGCTTTTCCACATCCACATTGAGGACCACCACTTCCACCTCTTCGCCCACCTTCACCAGTTCACTGGGGTGGTTGGGCGGCTTGCCCCAGGTCATCTCAGAGATGTGCACCAGGCCCTCTACGCCGGGTTCCACCTCCACAAAGACCCCGTAGTCCATGATGCGGGTCACACGGCCCTTGACCTTGGAGCCCACCGGGTACCGTTCCTTCACCTG
>CAZXAO010000169.1:0-4414 GCA_964638465.1 uncultured bacterium
CCGTGGCCACCTCTTTTCGGGGAATGCCCGTCTGTTCTACGATTTCCTCAATCAAGTCCGCTTTGGTCATGCCCGTGGCTCCCGTTGAATCGGCGGGGCAATTATATTTGCCGCCTTCCAGAAGGTCAAGGGAAGCCCCACAGGCCCAGGGGGATCACCGGCTGGCGCTTTCGTAGCGGCGAAGGCCCTGGCGCCAGAGCCACCGCAGAAATCCCCCAAACACCAGGATCAGCAACGCCTGCTGGGCCAGGAGCACCCCGGGTTGGCCCCGGCCCAGGAGCAGTTTCGTGGGGTTCACCGCCAGCACCAGCACCGGGAGGACGGTGCGGAACAGGGTGCCGAAGAGCCCGCGGAAGAGGCGATCAGGGTACTGGGCCAGCTGGGTGAGGTCGTAGACCACTTCGTAGAGGTTGTACATCCGGGTGATCCAGAAGGAGACACAGACCATCCCGAAGACCAGGAACCCGAGGAGCGTCAGGGAGAGCAGGAGGGAGGGAACGAACAATAGAAGACCCAAGAACGAGGGCTGCGGTGCTCCCTGGTGGATCCCCCAGAGGATCAGGAAAAGGGCCACGGGCAGGCCCCCCAGCAGTCGGTCCAGCCGCGGGACGCTCAGGGCCAGCAGCAGGGGCGCTGGGCCGGGCCGGGTCAGGAGGGTGTCCAGGGTGCCGCGTTCCACCCGTTCAGGCAGGCTCAGGAGCCCTCCCCGCAGAAGGGCCGTTTCCAGCCGGAGGAGCAGGTAGAAGGTGCCCAGGAGCACATAGACCTCACCCCGGGACCAGCCAGCCAGGCTCCGGACCTGTCCGAAGACCACGCCGAAGAAGAGGAGCAGGGTGCCGGCGAACAGGAGGCTCTGGGCCAGGGCGGCCAGGGTATCCAGGCGGAACACCACCTGCCGCTGGAGGTTCAGAAGGAACCAGTGGACGACGAGGGCCAGGGTGCGTTTCATCGGGTTCAACCTCCTGCGGGCTGGTACCCGCGTAGCCCCCGCTGGAACACCGCCTGGGCCAGGGGGATGAGGCCGGCTAACACCCCAAGGAGAATGCCCAGGGCCTCTGCAAGTTCCGCACCCGACGCCTGCCCCAGGTAGATTCGGGCGGGCAGGTACCCCAGGAAGGCGAAGGGCTGATGGATCCACCAGCTGCTCCCGGGCAGCAGGTTCAGGGGCACGAGGGCGCCACTCAGGAACTCCTCCAGGAAGGCCAGGAGCCAGAGGATGCCCGTGACCCCTTCGGTCCAGAAGGCCAGGAGGTTCACCAGATACCCCACGGTGTAGGTGAAAAGCCCGCCGAGGAACCAGAAGAGGAGCATCCAGAGGAGGGCCTGGGGCGAGGCCGGGGCGCGGAGATGGGTGTGCAGGAGCCCGAACACCAGGGGCAGGTAGGCCAGGAGCAGGAGCAGGAACGCCGAGGAGGTCCAGGCCAGGGCGCGCACCAGGTAGAGCAGAAAGGGGTTCCAGGGGCGGACGAGGTGAAGCGCCATGCGGCCGTCCTTGATGGCGTACCCGATGTCCCACCAGGCAAAGAGGCGCAGGTGGCTCAGGAACACGGCCACGGTGTAGTAGGTGAGCATGGCGCTGAGGTCGTAGGGACCCACCTGACGCTGATCCCGGAACACCGTGGTCCAGAGGAAGTACTGGAGGACCACCGGGAGGATCACCGAGCTGAGGTAGAACAGGGTGTTGGCCCGGTACCGCAGGCTGTACTGGACCTCCATCTGGAACACCGCCCGGTACTTGCGAAAACGCCGGATGCTGCAGGATCTCATGGGGTCTCCTCCGGTGGTTCTTGGGCTTCCTGGTGGGCAAAGAAGCGACGGAGAACGGTTTCCAGGTCGGGTTCCTCCACGGTCAGGTCCCGGACCGGCCACCGGTGGAGCACCTCGGCCACGAGGGAGGGAACCTGTTCCGGGGGGACCGTGGCCCGGGCGGACAGGGGGTCCAGGGATTGGAAGGGCGCGGGCAGGTCCGCCGGATCCACGGGTTGGGCGAAGACCACCCTCAACGTGCGGAGGGGAAACCATGCCTGGGCCAGCTGGGCCGGGGTGCCGGTGAAGACCACCCGGCCCTGGTGGAGCACCAGGAGGCGGTGGGCCAGTTCCTCCACATCCCGCATATAGTGGGAGGTGAGGATCACGGCGGTCCCCGTCCGGGCCACATAGTCCCGCAGGAACCGGCGGAGCCGGTGCTGGGACACCAGGTCCAGGCCCAGGGTGGGTTCGTCCAGCAGGAGCACGCGGGGGCGGTGCAGCAGGGCGGCCACCAGTTCCGCCCGCACCCGCTGGCCCAGGGAGAGCCGCCGCACGGGTACCTGGAGCACCTCCTCCAGGTCCAGGGCGGCCAGGAGGGATTCCAGGTTTCTCCGGTATTCCTCAGGGCTCAGGCCGTAGAGATCCTTGAGCAGGCGGAAGCCGTCCAGGGGCGTCAGGTCCCACACCATATCCTGGAGGAAGCCGCTGTGGCCGGTGACGAAGGCGATCTGGCGGAGGAAGGCGTCCTCCCGTTTCCAGGGCTGGTGTCCCAGCACCTCCACCCTGCCCCGGGTGGGGTGTAGAACGCCGCTCAAAATGCGGAGGGTGGTGGTCTTGCCGGCCCCGTTGGGGCCCACATAACCCAGGATTTCCCCCTCCTCCAAGGTAAAGGACACGCCTCGCAGGGCTTCCACCCGCTGGTACCGGGGCCGCACATAGAACTTCCAGAGACCCCTGAGGCCCGGCTCCTTGATGGGGCGGGTGAACACCCGCACCAGGTCTTCTACCTGAACGACGCTCATAGAAAACCCACCGGTTTCTTTGGGGATCCATCCAGGGGGTGAAAACTTCAGGTGGTCAGGCGTGGCCAGAAAAGCCTGGCCCCACACCGGCGAGACGACTTTTTAGAGGTGAAGGAAGCCCATGATGACCTCCCGGGTTTGGACACCTCCCAATTCTACGGATTCCGTGGAGAAGCTGCAAGCGAAGGCCGCCATTCTGGCGGCATGGGCTGTGTTTGCTTCCCTGAGAAGCTGCAAGCGATGGGGATCCCCCTCGGGGCTTTTCTGACCCCTCCGGGCCGTATAATACACCGCCGAGCGATCGTTCATTGGTTTGACGAATCCCGCGCCAACCCCAATAATTGGAACGATTGCGAACGCTTGCATTGAGGAGGAAACGGGATATGCCACTACCCAAGGAAGTGAAGGAGCGCATCATCAAGGAATGGGCCCGGCATCCAGGTGACACGGGTTCGCCCGAGGTGCAGATTGCGCTGCTGACAGCGCGGATCAAACAGATCACCGAGCACCTGAAGACCCACAAGAAGGATGTCCATTCCCGCTATGGGCTCATCAAACTGGTGGGCCAGCGCCGTCGGTTCCTCAACTACCTCAAACGAGAGGACTTCGTTCGGTACCGTGAGGTCGTCAAAAAACTCGGGCTGAGGGGATAGGATGCCAGAGGTCGTAACCCTGGAGTTGGGGGACCGAACCCTGTCCCTGGAGACCGGTCGTCTGGCCAAACAGGCCGACGCTTCTGTCCTCGCCCGCTACGGAGACACCGTTGTCCTCGTCACCGTCGTCTGGCGTCCCTCCAAAGAGAAACGCGACTTTCTGCCCCTGCTCGTGGAGTACCGGGAACAGGCCTACGCGGCCGGCAAGATCCCCGGGGGATTCTTCAAACGGGAGGGCCGGCCCCGCGAACGGGAGATCCTGTACAGCCGGGCCATTGACCGATCCATCCGGCCCCGGTTCCCCAAGGGCATGATGGACGAGGTGGAGGTGGTGGCCTTCCTGATGTCCTACGATATGGAAAACGAGGGCGTGGTGCCGGCCATCATCGGAGCCTCCCAGGCCCTCCTGAACTCCGAGATCCCCTTTGAGGGGCCCATCGGGGCCGTGCGCGTGGGGTACATCCACGGCGAGTATGTGCTGAACCCCACCAATACCCAGATGCAGGAAAGTGCCTTTGACCTTCTGGTGGTGGGCACCCCCCAGGAAGTCAGCATGATCGAGTTCGGCGGCCACGAGGTGCCCGAGGATCTGGTGCTGGGCGGCATCCGCTTCGCCCAGCCCTACATTGAACAGATCTGCGAACTCCAGATGACCCTCCAGAACCGGGTGGGCAAGCCCAAGGCCGAACCCACCCTCCTGGTGGTTCCGGAGGACCTGGAACGCCAGGTACGGGAGCGGTTTTCGGAACGGATCGCCGAGGCCCTCCGGATCCCCATCAAAAAGGAACGAAACCAGGCCCTCCAGAGCCTGGAAAAGGAGGCCGTAGAAGCCTTCGCCGAGACCCACCCGGACCACGAGGTGGAGATCAAAGAGATCCTGTACCAGCTCACCCGGGACCTCATGCGGCGGATGATCCTGGAGGAGGGCATCCGCATTGACGGCCGTGGCCTGGAAGACATCCGGCCCATCTCCATTGATGTGTCGGTGCT
>CAZXAO010000170.1:0-4387 GCA_964638465.1 uncultured bacterium
GGGGGTGCCGTCCCTTATCTATAACGGGCCGCGGAGAGGTGCCGGAGTGGACGAACGGGCGCGACTGGAAATCGCGTGTCCCTCGAAAGAGGGACCGTGGGTTCGAATCCCACCCTCTCCGCCATTTCTTCCTGTACACAGGCACACAGCAGGACCTCAGGATTCCTATCCCGTGGTCTTCTGAAGGCAAGAAAACCTGGAGGAGGATGTCGTCATGCCCGCACCGAAACGCCGTCATTCCCGGGCCCGCAGCCGCAAGCGTCGTACCCACTATAAGGCGGCTGTGCCGGCGGTATCCCGGTGTCCCCATTGTGGTCAGCCCAAGCCCCCGCATCAGGTTTGTCCCCACTGCGGGTACTACCGGGATCAGGTGGTTCTCGTGGTGGAAACCGAAGTCTGAGGGCATCCTGAATGTTCCGAGTGGCCCTGGATGCCCTGGGAACGGATCGGGCGCCTGAGCCCGAGGTCAAGGGGGCGTACCAGGCCGTTCAGGCCTTTGACGACCTGGAAGTGCTCCTGGTGGGTCACCGGGAGCGGCTGAAGGACTATCCTGAACTCCGGCACCCCCGGATCCATCTGGTCCACGCCGAGCAGTGGGTGGAAATGACCGACAAGCCCTCGGCGGTCCTCAAAGCGAAGCCCCGTTCGTCCATTGCCGAGGGCCTTCGGTTGGTGAAGGAGGGGAAGGCCCAGGCCTTTGTGTCGGCGGGCAATACCGGGGCTGTGATGGCCTTTTCCCTCTTCATCCTGGGTCGGATCCAGGGGATCAAACGTCCGGCCATTGGCGCCTTCTTCCCCACCACGGGTCAGCCTGCCCTGGTGCTGGATGTGGGGGCCAACGCCGTGGTCAAGCCCCTGCACCTCTATCAGTTTGCCTGGATGGGTTCCCTGTTTTATGGGCACATGTTTGGCACCGAGAAGCCCCGGGTAGGGCTATTGTCCATCGGCGAGGAGGCCACCAAGGGCAACGAAACCGTCATTGAGGCCCGGAAACTCATGGAGCAGGATCCGGAGTTGAACTTTGTAGGCTTCGTGGAGGGCAACGATGTCCTCTTTGCCCGGGCGGATGTGGTGGTCACCGATGGATTCACCGGCAATGTCATGCTGAAGTTTGGCGAAGGGGTGGTGAGTTTCATCGCCCGTCTGGTGCGGGCGGAGATCAAACGGGATCCCCTGGCCCTGGCCGGGGCGTTCTTGGTCAAAGGTGCCCTGAGCCGCGTGAAGCGACACATTGACTACGAGGAGTACGGGGGAAGCCCCCTGATGGGGGTCAACGGGGTGGTGTTGATCGCCCACGGCCGGTCGTCACCGCGGGCCATCAAAAACGCCCTGAAACACGCCCGGCATCTGGCCGAAGAGGGGGTGGTGCACCTGGTGGGGACCCAGATTCGTCGCGAAGGCGCCGGAACTACCCGCTAACCTGCCAGGAGAGGGAGGCGGCCCAGAAGGCGCGTTCCCGGTTCCGTCGGATGCGTTTGAGTTCCAGGTGAAATCCGGGGGCATCCACCCGAACGCCCATCGCCCGTTCCCACTGTTGCCGCTGGAACCGTTCTCCGGGCGTCCGATCCTGCCGATCCAGGAGTTCTCCCAGAATCCAGCCCCTCAGGGAGCCCCATCGCAGGGTTTGAATCCCCAGGGCGAAACGGCCCTCCACGATTTCCCTTCGCAACACGAAGACCCATTGCCGGGTTTCGACCTCCTGGTGATAGGTTCCGTTCTGTTGCCAGCGAAACCGGAAGAGGAGGCGAAGTCTTTCGCCGGAATGTTCCAGCGAGGTTTGCAGATAGCGGATGAGCAGATTGCGGGCCGGTGCGAACCGGTACAGGGAATAGAGTGCTGCGATCTCCGTGCGGTGGGTCCAGAAGGAGGACAAGGTGGTGGCGGTCAGACGGTAGGTCTGGTCCTGGCGGGTGTAGGCCGATCGGGTGGGGTGCAGGTACACCTCGTCCGTGATCTTGCCCAGGAAGTGGAGGTCCACGCGGGGCAGCGGGTCCAGGGAGGGTTGCCAGCGGATCTCGGTGCGAAGGATCCGCCGGTCCCGCTGGTTGAAGGCGAACACCGGGGATGGGTCCCGTTGCTGGAGGACCAGCCGCAGGTGGGCTTCCAGTGGCCCACCGTGGAGTTGTTCCCGGGTTTCGGCGTAGGCTATCTGTTCGCGCCACCGGGAGAGCCCCGGGAACTGCAGGTAGTGGTAGGCGCTCCGGGCGATTTCCAGGCCGGCCCGGCGGTGGGGCTGGAGGTGCAACTCCAGACGGAGCCGACCGGCCAGCCGGGTTCCGGACCGTACCTGATCCCACCGGAACCGGTGGTGTTCTCCGGTGAGGTCCAGGGTGATCTCGCCGGGACTGGTAGCAGCGCCCAGCCGTCCCTGAAGGTTCAGGAGGGCCTCCCGCTGGTGTTCGGTTTCCCTGCTCAGGGGGTAGCGAAAGTCCAGGAGTTGCAGGGTGGCGGAGGGGTTTCCGGTGCGGAGCCATTGCAGGGAAAGCCGGCGGAACAGGGTGGTGTACCGGAGGTCCAGGGTGGTGGTGCCAGGGCCCAGGGGGCCTTCCAGCCGGAGCGTGGGACCCAGGTCCGTGCGAGCCTCCCGGGAGGTTACGAAACGATGCGCCCGGAGGCCGGGGGTGAAGTGCCAGCGGCCCCAGAGGTGGGTGTACCGCAGTTCGCCTGAAACCTGGTGGGAATGGCTCCGTTGGCTTCCTTCACGGGTGAGGCCCCAGCGGAGCTCCAGAGGCCAGCGATGCCATGCCCAGAGGCCCTCGTGCTGCCATCGCCAGCGTTGCAGGAACCGGTCGTTCTTGTAGTGCAGCGAAACGACCCCCCGGCCCGCAGGGAACCGGCCCTCCACGGACCCCACTCCCTGGCTGAGGTCCTGGTAGGTGAGGTGTTGCAGGGTCAACTGAAAATGGGCCAGGAGGAGGGGAAGCCAGACCGGGATCACAGGGTGAGCAGGGTGATGTGCTGGTTCGTGTAGATGTCAATCTCGGCGGCGATCTTCAGGGCTTCCTGCACCACCTGTTCCAGGGAAAGGTCACTGAAGCGGAGCAGGGCCTTGGCTGCGGCGTGGGCGTAAGGGCCACCGGAGCCAATGGCCACGATCCGATCTTCCGGTTCAATGACATCGCCGGAGCCCGACACGATGAAGGCGTGTTGTCGGTCCAGCACGGCCAGGACGGCCTCCAGGCGGCGCAGCACCCGGTCGGACCGCCAGTCCTTGGCGAGTTCTACCACGGCCCGTGGCAGCTGGCCCCGGGCTTCCTCCAGTTTCTTTTCCATGCGTTCAAACAGGGCGAGGGAATCGGCGGCGGCCCCGGCGAAGCCAGCCAGCACCTGGCCCCGATACAGGGTGCGCACCTTCTGAGCCTGGTGCTTCAGGATGGTGGTGCCCAGAGTCACCTGGCCGTCGGAGGCGATCACCGCCCGGCCCTTTTGAACGATGCCCAGAATGGTGGTGGCGTGCAGCCGGCGGTGGGCCATCTCACTCCTCAAACCGGCTGACCACCAGGGAGGCGTTGTGGCCTCCGAAGCCGAAGGAGTTGGTCAGGGCGTGTCGGACGGGCACCGCTCGGGCTCCCTCCGGCACATAGTCCAGGTCACACTCGGGGTCCGGGTGTTCCAGGTTTCGGGTGGGGTGTACCCTCTGGTGATACACCGAGAGCACGGTGGCAATGAATTCCACGCCCCCGGAGGCCCCTAAAAGGTGGCCGATCATGGACTTGGTGGAGGAAATGGGGATCCGGTAGGCGTGATCTCCAAAGAGCCGTTTAATGGCCAGGGTTTCAATGCGGTCGTTGAGGGGGGTGGAAGTGCCGTGGGCGTTGATGTAGTCAATGTCCCCGGGCTGGAGCCCGGCGGCTTTCAGGGCCAGTGCCATGGCCCGATAGGCGCCCTCGCCTTCGGGGTGCGGGGCGGTGATGTGATGGGCGTCCTCGGTGGCCCCGTAGCCCGTGATCTCGGCGTAGATGCGGGCATTCCGCCGGCGGGCGTGCTCCAGGGATTCCAGAACTACGATGCCGGCGCCTTCGCCCATCACGAAGCCGTCCCGTTCGGCGTCAAAGGGCCGGGATGCCCGGTGGGGCTCGTCGTTGCGGGTAGAAAGCGCCCGCATGTTGCTGAAGCCAGCCACGGCCAGGGGCGTCAGGGGCGCCTCAGCGCCTCCGGTGACGATCACCTCCGCATCCCCCCGCTGGATGATCCGGAAGGCCTCGCCGATGGCGTTGGTGGCGGAGGCACAGGCCGAGACCACGCAGAAGTTGGGGCCCTTGAAGCCGTACTTCATGGCCACGGCGCCGGCGGCCATATCCGGGATCATCATGGGCACCAGGAAAGGGGATACCTTTTCAGGCCCGTGGGCCACCATCTTCCGCAGTTCCTGTTCCAGGGTGATGAC
>CAZXAO010000171.1:0-4363 GCA_964638465.1 uncultured bacterium
TCCTCTTAACGGTTTCCCTTCTGGCCTTCGCCCTCCACCTGCCCTTTGATCAGGCCATCGCCCTCCAGCAGAACCATCGCCTCAGGGCGTGGGCCCACCGTCTGCCTCCGGAGATCCGGGGCATCGTGGTTGACCTCAAAACCCTGGATGGCCGCGTGGGTGTGCCCTTTGACCATCCCCTGGCGGCCCGGACCGGGGCCTACGATACCACCCGGGACCTGCGGGAGGTCGTGAAAACCCTGCACCGCCTGGGCTTTCGCGTGATCGCCCGGGTGGCCGTCCTGCGGGACTCGCTGCTCTATCTGCAGGTCCCCTCCCCCTATGTCCAGTGGTTCACGCCACAAAGCGCTGTGGCCCTCGCCTACAACCGCGCCGTGCTGCAGGCCATTGCCCGCCTGCCCGTGGACGAGATCCAGCTGGACTACATCCGCTGGCCCGACACCCGAAAGCCCAAAACGCCAGAACAACGACGATGGCGCCGCCAGACCCTGCGGGCCTTTGTTCACCGCCTGCTGCAGGGCCTTCCCGATTCCCTGACCCTCTCCGCTGACCTCTTTGGCCGCGTGTGCTTCCTGCTGCCCGATCAGGCCGATGTCATCGGCCAGCATCCCCTGGACTTCCTGGACCTGGTGGAGATCCTCTCGCCCATGATGTACCCCAGCCACTACTGGGGGGCCCTCAGGGATCCCTATCAGGCCGTGTTCCAGAGCAGTGTGGCCCTCCAGGCCCTGGGCGTGCCGCCAGAACGGATCCGCCCCTGGCTCCAGGCGTTTCCCATGCGCCTGCCGGATACCGTGAACCTGGGCGCCTACCTGGCCCGCCAGCTGCAGGCCCTCCAGGACGCCGGCCTCCAGGAGGCCATGTTCTGGTTGCCGGATCTGCCCGCCGTTCGCCAGGCCCTGGCCTCGTTGGACCCGGAACCCCCCGGCCCCTGGCAAACCCTTCACCTGCAGGTGCAGGCCACCCTCAAACCCCCTGCACTGGACACCGATTCGGTGGCCCGGGGCCCCTGGACCCACGGGTTCTTCTGGATCCGGTACCCCTCGGGGATCACCCTCTACTGGCACCGGGTGCTGTGCCGGGTCTGGCGAGCCTCGGAGGAGGGAAGCCTGCCCGTGCACCGCTGGGTGCTGCTCACCGATCCCACCAGCACCTGGGGGTTTCTCTGGACCGTCGGGGAGCCCCGACCCGTGCTCCAGGCCCTCTGGTGGCCGGGAGGCGACGCCCGTTCGTGCCGCAGGATGCGGGCCTGGACCCTGGCAAAAGGGACCTCCCCTCCGCAGGTGCTGCAGGTACGGCAGAATCCCACCTGCGGCCGGCCCGCTGGCCTGCGGATACCCTCCCGGCTTGGGAATTCCCCCGGGATGCCCCATACTCAAACACAGCAGGAACCCGGAGGCAGATCGGAATGACGGAACCCCGACTGACCACGCCCGAGGTACTGGGCGCAGAGGAACGGGAACTGGAACGCACCCTGAGACCCCGCACCTTTGAGGAGTTTATCGGCCAGACCCGGGTCAAGGAGAACCTCCAGGTGTTCGTGGAGGCCACCCGTCGGCGGGGCGAGGCCCTGGACCATGTCCTGCTCCACGGCCCTCCAGGACTGGGCAAGACCACCCTGGCCCACATCCTGGCCCGGGAACTGGGCGTCAACCTGAAGGCCACCTCCGGACCGGTGCTGGAACGCCCCGCCGACCTCGCAGGGCTTCTGACCTCCCTGGAACCCCGGGACCTGCTGTTCATTGACGAGATCCACCGAATCCCCCGTCCTGTGGAGGAATACCTGTACTCGGCCATGGAGGAATACCGCATTGATGTGCTCCTGGACCGGGGGCCTGGTGCCCAGTCCGTGAAGATCCACCTGCCCCCCTTCACCCTGGTGGGCGCCACCACCCGGGCAGGCATGATCACCCCACCCCTCCTGGCCCGGTTCGGCATCACCTTCCGGCTGGACTACTACTCGGCCGACGAGATCCTGCTGATCCTGCAACGGAGCGCCCATATCCTGGGGGTTTCGTACACCGAAGAGGGGCTCCGGGAGATCGCCCGCCGGTCCCGGGGCACGCCCCGGATCGCCAACCGGCTCCTGCGGCGGGTGCGGGACTTCGCCGAGGTCAAGGGCGACGGCACCATCACCCGGGAGATCGCCCGATACGCCCTGGACCGCCTGGAGGTGGACGAACGGGGCCTGGACGAGATGGACAAGCGCATCCTGACCCGGCTCATTGAAACCTACCACGGCGGACCCGTGGGCCTCAAAACCCTGGCCATGGCCGTGGGGGAGGATCCGGAAACCCTGGAAGAAGTGTACGAACCCTTCCTGATCCGGGAGGGGTTTATCCAGCGGACACCCCGGGGGCGGGTGGCCCTGCCCCTGGCATACCAGCATTTGAAACTCACCAAACCGGAGGAACTGTTCCATGACGGCCCGGGAACTGGCCCGACATCTGGATGAACTGTTGAGGGTCCGGGAGATCCCGGACCTCTCGCTCAACGGCCTGCAGGTGGACAGCGAAGGAGAGATCCACCGGGTGGGTGTGGCCGTGGACATCTCGGAACGCGCCGTGGCCGAAGCCATCCACCGGAAAATCCAGTTTTTGATCGTGCATCACGGGCTCTTCTGGGGGAAGGTGTTGCCCGTGCGGGGTCCCCTGTACCAGCGGCTCCGGGCCCTGCTGCGGGGCAATGTGGCCCTCTACGCCGCTCACCTGCCCCTGGATCTCCACCCTGAACTGGGCAACAACGCCGTACTCTTCCGGGATCTCGGCTGGCCAGACGCCGGAGAGTTCGGCGAGTACCACGGCGTGCACATCGGACGGCTCGTGGCCTTTGAAAAGCCCCGCCCCCTGGCTGCCGTCCTGGAGGAGGTGAATGCCTATTTCCAGAAAACCCCGGTCCTCTGGGACTTCGGTCCTGACCGGGTGCGCACCGTGGCCGTCGTTTCAGGGAAGGCCATTAGCCTGTTGCCCGAGGTGGCCGAGGCCGGCGTGGACCTTTTGATCACCGGGGAAACCGACCATGCCAGCTACTGGACGGCCGCCGAGTACGGCGTGAATGTGGCCTTTTACGGCCACTATACCACCGAACGGCTGGGGGTGCGGGCTCTGGGAGCCTATCTCCAGGAGGCCTTCGGCCTGCCCTACGAGTTCCTTGAACTGCCTACCGGACTGTAACCCGCCGGAGAAGGCCGGGCTGAGGGGGCGGTCTCTTCGCGGAGCCGCTGTTCTATGGCCAGCCCACTGATCAGACCGTACAGGAAGAAGATCTGCGGTGCCTCCCCCCGATAGAAGGCGTAGTACATCGCCAGGGTGGTGAGAAACCAGGCAGCGTACAGTGCGGCCCATCGGACCGTGGACCCGTCGGTCGCTTGCAGGAAACCCCAGAGCAACATTAACGCCCGCCAGATGGCATAGAGATAGGGCAGGAAGCCCACCAGGCCAAAGAAGTACAGCAGGGAGTAGTACGAGCCGTGGCCGCCACCGGCCAGGTTCTTCAGGACGAATTCGGAGGCCGCCTCCCGGGGGATGAACTCGGGGATGAACACATCGGGCTTGAAGCCCACGCCAAAGAGGGGGTGCTGGGCAATCTGTTTCATCATCAGCCGGTGGACATTGAATCGGACGAAGGAGATCTCCTTTTCCGTACCGGTGATCCGGAACACCCGACGGTAGGCAGGGGGCACGATTTCCGGTTCCATGGTGACCACGGTGAAGGTCAACCCCACCGTGATCAGCACGGCCACCACCAGGAGCATCTGGCGGCGATACTGGAACAGGAGGAAGAGGAGCACGGCGATCAGCGTGCCCCAGAACACAGAGCGGCCTCCGCTGAGGACCAGGGTGAAGGCGAAGAAGAGGAGCAGGGGGATCCGATAGCGGTTCCGCCACCGGAGGGGATTGACCACCAGCAGGAGCAGGCCAAAGTAAGAGGGGATCTGGAGCATCAGGAATCGGACCGCACCGCTCACGGGGTCCACCGAGATCTTCCAGGCCTTCACCCGGGTGAATCCCAGCCGGTCCAGGAAGAGGTACACCGCGGGCACATGGTACGCCAGTGTCCCGATCAGGGCGGTAATCAGGGCGGAGACGAGCACTGCGCCCATGAGGGCGCGGCGGCCTTCGGGCGTGCGGCTCTCCTCGGCCACCATCACCATCAGCATGAAGTCCACCACGAACCGGTAAAAGAAGAGCAGGCCGCCGCCACCCCCGAGCCGGGAGGTGAGCACCGGGTTCCGGAAGTACTGGCCGACGAGCACCAGGAAGAAGAGCCCGGTGGCGTAGAGCAGGGGGTTGTACCGGACATCCAGGGCGAACAGGGGTTCCAGGGCCTTTTTCATGCTGTAGAGGAACATCACGAAAACGAA
>CAZXAO010000172.1:0-4332 GCA_964638465.1 uncultured bacterium
GGTCCACCCGTCCCCGGGGTTTGCCGGTTTTGACATTGCAGAAACGGCACGCCCGGGTGCAGGTATCCCCCAGGATCATGAAGGTGACGGTGCCGTGGCCCCAGCACTCGCCGATATTGGGGCACTTGGCCTCCTCGCAAACGGTCACCAGGGAGAGTTCCCGGGTGAGCCGGTGCACCTCGGGAAAGTCCCCGGTGCCCGGCCAGGGAACCCGGAGCCAGGGGGGTTTCCGCCGGCCCCGGAGGGGTTTCAGATCCTGATCCGTGTATACTGGTCGCATGGTACCACTCCCGTTTAGTCCAGTTTTTGCAGTCTGGCGTACTTGAGGCTGAGGGTCTTTTTGCCGCTGGCGAAGAGCACCTCAGCCTTTCCATCATACACCCGCAGCACCCGCCCCACACCGAACCAGCTGTGGCGAACCCGGTCGCCCGGTCGGAAGGCCTGTTCCAGGTGGAACGCATCCCCGGTCTCCTTTGGAGGGGCCGGGGCTTCGTCCCGGGCCAGGGTTTCCGGGGGGATCTCCTGCAGGAATCGGGAGGGCCGGAGGAACTCGGTGCGTCGCAGGCTCCTCTGGTCCACATGGGTGAGCACCACCTCCTCCTGGGCCCGGGTCAGGGCCACATGGAACAGGCGACGCTCCTCCTCCAGTTCGTCGGGATCGTAAAAGGCGGATCGGTGGGGAAAGATGCCCTCCTCCAGACCGGAGATGATGACCACCGGGAACTCCAGCCCCTTGGCCGTGTGGACGGTCATCAGGGTGACGGCGTTCTCTTCGCCCTGCCAGTCGTCCACATCGGTCCGCAGGTTCACCTCGGTGAGGTAGTCCATCAGGGAAACCGGCCCGGCTTCCTCGGTGCGGCCCTCCAGGCTGTTCAGGAGCACGGTGACATTGTCCACCCGGGATTCGCCCTGGGCATCGGGAAAACTTCTGCGCAGGTAGTCCAGGTAAGCGGTCTCCCGGAGCACCGCCCGCAGGGCCTCCAGGGCGTTGTCCCGGTGGGCCTGGATCCGGGCCAGGATCTGGAGGAAGTGCTGGAGCCCCTGCCGACTCCGTCCCCGCAGGTCCTCGGCCAGGTGTTCTGCCGCCTCCGGCAGCGTGAGCCCGGTTTCCGCCACCACCTGTTCCAATCGCTGCAGGGTCTGGGGGCCAATGCCCCGGGGCGGGGTATTGACGGCCCGGTAGAAGGCCTCCCGGTCCCGGGGATTGATGGCCAGTTTCAGATAGGCCAGCACATCCTTGATCTCTTTACGCTCGTAAAAACGGAGGGTGCCCACCACCTGGTGGGGGATCCGCTGGCGGGTGAACACCTCCTCAAAGGGGCGGGACTGGAAGTTCGTGCGGAAGAGGATCACATAGTCGGAGAAGGGGCGATCCGAGTCCAGGATGAGCTCGGCCAGACCGTGGGCCTCGGCCATCTCGTCGCCAAAGTGATACACGACGATGGGCTTTCCCTCTCCCCGATCGGTCCACAGGGTCTTGCCCAGCCGCTGGCTGTTCCGGGCCACCACGGCAGAGGCGGCCTTCAGGATGAGGCCGGTGGATCGGAAGTTCTGCTGGAGGCGGAACACGCGGGCTCCCGGAAAGGTCCGCTGAAAGTCCAGCACATTCCGGATGTCTGCCCCCCGGAAGCCGTAGATGGCCTGGTCCTCGTCGCCCACCACGAAGAGGTTGTGGTGAACCTCGGAAAGCAGCGTCAGGATGTCAAACTGGATCCGGTTCGTATCCTGGTACTCGTCCACCAAGAGGTACTGGTACCGTTCGGCGTAGTGGTGGCGGACCTCGGGGAAATCGGCGAGCAGCCGGCGGAGGTTCAGGAGCAGGTCGTCAAAGTCCATGGCGTTGGCGCGGCGGAGGGCCTCCTGGTAGCGTTCCAGGAGGCGTTGTTCGGCGGGCTCGGGGGGCCTGCGATCGGTTTTCCAGAGGCTGATCAGATGGACCCATCCGTTGACGCTGCGCTCCTCGCGTTCCGCCTCGGTGAGGAGTTTCTTGACCACCTGTTTCTGGTCGTCCCGGTCGTAGATGGTGAAGTTCGGGCCGTATCCGAGGAGCGAGGCCTCGCGGCGGAGCACCTGGGCGGCGAAGGAGTGGAAGGTGCCCAGAAACAGGTGTTCGGGCCGCCAGCCCAAGAGCTGGGCCATCCGTTCCCGCATCTCGTCGGCGGCCTTGTTGGTGAAGGTGAGGGCCAGGATCCGATGCTGGGGGACCCCCCGGGCCAGCAGGTAGGCGATCCGGTAGGTGAGCACCCGGGTTTTTCCGGTACCCGCGCCGGCGATCACCAGCACCGGGCCGTCCCCCTCCAGTACCGGTTTCCGCTGTTCCTCGGTGAGGTCTTCCAGGAGTCTCTGCAGGTCCACCGATCACCCGGCGAGTTTTTCCATCACCCTCTGGGCCAGTTCGTCAAAGGCCCGGGCCACCAGGGAGTTGGGATGGGTGGCCACCGGCGGCATCCCCTGGTCCGAGGCCTCCACCACGGCGGGATCCAGAGGGATCTGGGCCAGCAGGTCTACGCCCATTTCCCGGGCCAGGCGTTCGCCTCCACCCCGACCGAACACATAGATCTTCTCGCCGCAGTGGGGGCACACCAGGTAGGACATGTTCTCCACGATGCCCAGCACCGGCACTTCCACCTTGCGGAGCATCCCGATGGCCCGACGCACATCGGCCAGGGAGACATCCTGCGGGGTGGTCACCGCAATGCCCCCCTTCACTGGAAAGAGTTGCACGGCGCTCAACTGGGCGTCGCCGGTGCCGGGCGGCAGGTCCAGGATCAGGTAGTCCAGGATGCCCCATTCCACATCCGACAGGAACTGCTGGTACGCCTTGTGCACCATGGGGCCCCGCCACACGATGGGTTGACTCTCGTCCACCAGGAGCCCGATGGAGAGCACCTTCACGCCGTACCGGACCACCGGGATGATCTTGCGGTTCACCACCTTGAGTTCGTACTGCTCAATGCCGAACATCTTGGGGATGGAGGGCCCGTAGATATCGCCGTCCATGAGGCCCACCTTTTTGTTGTGGCGGGCCAGGGCCACGGCCAGGTTGGCGGCCACCGTGGACTTGCCCACGCCGCCCTTGCCCGAGGTCACGGCGATCACCTTTCCGATCCGTTGTTCCAGGGCCCCGGGCACCTTGAGGTCCAGGCCGGGGCGGGCCGGCGTTTCCTCCATGACCCGCCAGTCAATCTGAACCTCCTGCACCCCTTCCAGTTCGCGCACCTTCTGCTCAATGGCCTCGGGGGTCACCTGGCCTTTGAAGGCCGCAGGAACCCGCACCTTGAAGGTCACCCGGCCGTTTTCCAGGGCCAGGTCACGGATCATGCCCAGCGAGACCACATCCCCGTCGCCCACCTTGATCTCCTTGAGTTTCCGGTAAATCGCATCCAGATCCAGCATGGCTTGCTACCTCCTCGGCGTTGTGCGTTCCTTTAGGATATGGCCGATGTGCGGAATTTGCAGAAACACCAGGCAAAATCGGAGTTCGGAGGCCTTGAAAACCCCCCACCCCCCAACCGGGGTCCGGTTCCGGACCCCGGTTGGGGGGAACCGCGGAGTCCGGGGGCAGCGTATAATCCAGGATCCATGTGGCTCTATGGGCGGAATCCTCTGAGGGAGGCGATTCGGGCGGGCCAGCCCGTGGAACGGGTGCTGGTGGCCGAAGGGAGCCGACTGCCTCCGGACCTGCTCCGACGGCTCCGGCAACAGGGTGTGCCCGTAGAAACCGTGCCCCGGGCACGGATTGAACACCTGGCCGGCGGGCACCGGGGCCACCAGGGGGTGGTGTTCCGCCTGGCGGTCCGAAGCCCGGAACCCCCGGAGAGGGTGCTCCAGCGGATCCTGGAGGATCGGGCCTTTGGGGTCTACCTGGATCGGGTGCAGGATCCCCAGAACCTGGGCAACCTCCTGCGGTCGGCCTATGCCTTCGGAGCCCGGGGAGCCCTGTGGCCGGCCCGCGGCTCGGCGCCGCTCTCGCCCGTGGTCCTCAAGGCCTCGGCGGGTGCTCTGCTGCACCTTCCCGTGGCCCGTACGGGCAACCCGGTGCCGGTGCTCCAGCGGTTCCAGGCGGCCGGCGGCCGGGTGTATGCCGTGGAAACCGGAGGGGTGCCCCTGAGCCAGTGGCGGTTCCAGTTTCCCGCCCTCTTCGTGTTCGGGGGCGAGGGCACGGGGATCCGGAAGCCGGTGCTGCGAAAGGCCGACGCCGTGGTCACCGTGGAAATGGAGGGGAACATCGCCTCCCTGAATGTGGCGGCGGCCGCCGCCGTGGTGCTCTATCGTTCCATGATGGATCGGAGAACGGGATGATGCCCACTCCTCGCCTGGTGGTCCTAGACC
>CAZXAO010000173.1:0-4324 GCA_964638465.1 uncultured bacterium
CACCTCCATCACGGCAGCCTGGCCGCCGGCCTCCAGGATTTCCCGGAGGTATCGCTGAAGGTCCACGGATTCCGGGGTGGTCAGGAAGGCCATCCGACGGCGGTCCAGAAGGTCGTACTCAATGGTGCTGAGGAGGCCTGTAGGGCGGCCGGCCAGGCTCAGCAGGGTCCGCAAGAGGTAGGCGGTGGTGGTCTTGCCGTTGGTGCCCGTGATGCCGATCACGGTGAGTTGACGGGACGGATGACCGTAGAACCGGGCGGCCACCCGGGCCATGGCCTGCCGGGTGTTGGGGACCCGCACCTGGAGCAGGTCTACCCCGGGCACCCGGTGTTCCACCAGGGCCGCCACCGCACCCCGTCGGCGGGCGTCCTCCAGGAACCGATGGCCGTCGTGGCGGCGGCCACTGAGGGCGATGTACAGGTCGCCCCGCTGCACCCGCTGGCTGTGGTAGGCCAGACCCCGGACCTCGGGGTCCCGGGGAAGATCTTTACGCTCAAGGAGTTGCGACAGTTTCATGGTTCAGCCCTTGATGATACGCCACGCCCGAACGCTGGGCCTCCAGGGCCAGCAGGTGTCGGGCGATCCGGCGGAAGATGGGGGCGGCCACATCGCCGCCGTACTTGCCCACGCGGGGTTCGTCCACCACCACATTGATCACATACCGGGGGTGGTCCACCGGGAAGAAGCCGATGAAGGACACGATCACGCGGTTCCGGTTGTACCGCCGTGTCCTGGGGTCCACCTTGATGGCCGTGCCGGTTTTGCCGGCCACGGGAACTCCGGGGATCCAGGCGTGGCGGCCGGTGCCTTCCTCCACGACCCGTTGGAGCAGCCCTTTGAGGGTATCGGCGATGCCGGGGCGGAGTACCCGTCGGAGTACCTGGGGGGGCGCATCGGTTTTGAGGATTCGGGGTTTAAGCAGGAGGCCGCCGTTGGCGATGGCGCTGTAGATCAGAGCCATCTGCAGGCCGGTCACCAGAACCCCGTGGCCGATGGCAAAGGTGGCCTGTTCCACCTCTTTCCATCGTTTCAGGGGTTGGAGGCGGCCCGGGGATTCGCCGGGCAGGCCGATCCCCGTGCGTTGGCCTACGCCAAAGGATCGGGCCCAGCGGTACAGGTCTTCGGCCGGGATCTGGAGGGCCAGTTTTGCGGCCGCCACATTGGAGGAGTGGATCAGGGCCTCGGCGTAGGTCATCACCCGGCCGCCGTGGGCGTGCACATCCCCGATGCGGAACCGGCCCACGCGGAGCCAGCCGGGCCGGGTGTCCACCCGGGTCTCGGGCGTGATCAGGTGGCGGCTGTAGGCCAGGGAGTAGACCAGAACCTTGAAGGTGGACCCGGGCTCGTAGGGGGCCACGATGGTGCGGTTGGTGGCGGTGGTGATGGCCTCGGCCGGGTCGGGTGACGGATAGGAGACCATGGCCAGGACATCGCCGCTGAAGGGATCCATGACCACCACGAAGCCCCAGTGGGCCCGGCTGGAGTCCACGCCGTGTTGTAGGGCCAGGTAGCAGAGCTCCGAGATCTCCCGGTCCACCGTCAGATAAAGGTCCTGGCCGGGCTTGGGGTTCTGCCGGGGGGTTTCCGGCAGGGAGAAGAGGGGGTTGCTCCGGCTGGTCTTGAAGAGGTACAGGTAGCCGTCGCTTCCCTGGAGGTGTTGCTGGTAATAGAGTTCCACGCCGTCCAGGCCCCGCCCATCCAGGCTGACCATCCCCAGGAGGGAGGAGGTGGCCGGGCCTGCGGGGTATTGGCGGGTCCAGGAATTCCGGGCCCAGAGGCCGTGGTGGCGTTGCACTGCGGGGGCCAGGTCCAGGGGGGCCCGGAATTTCAGAGGAACGGACAGGGGTTGGCCCGGCCGCAGGGGTTTGGGTTTCAGTCCCAGGCGGCGCAGGGGCTCGGGCAGCCGGGAGAGGGTGTCCGACTGGTAGATGTCAATGGTAGGCCAGTTCAGGGCCAAGGGCAGGCCGTTTCGGTCGTAGATGCATCCCCGCTCGGCGGGCAGGGTGATGCGTTTAAAAAAGACCCTTTCGGCCTGCTGGAGCCACTGCTGACGGAAGCCGGGCAGGAGTACCCGCCCGGACCGCCACATTACCAGCAGGGCGAAGAGGAGGAACGCCCCCTTCACCACGCGGAGTCGGCGCTGGAACCCTCTGGAATGCGAGCCCATCCTGGAAACTCCTGGGGTTTGGTCCCTGGTGCTGGGCCAGGGGTTCAATTCTCAACAGGGAGGCCATTTGTTCACACCGGCCCTGCAGTTCCTGGACCTGGCGGTGCAATTTCGTGCGTTCCTTCCGCAGGTGTTCCACCTGGCGGGCCGTGGTGTAGATCTCAAAGGCCGTCCAGGTGACCGCCAGGGCGGGGAACGAGAGAAAGAAGATAATGGCGAACAGTTTCCCCACGGTCCACTGCTCCTGTTTTGCGGTAGGCCCGGAGTTTGGCGCTCCGGGCCCGGGGATTCTGGAGGATTTCCGTGTCCCTGGGACGCAGGGGTTTTCGGGTGAGGGGTTCCACGCCTTGCAGGTCTTTGAGGGCCTTGGCCAGCCGATCTTCCAGGGAGTGGTACGAGAGGATGGCCAGGCGGCCGTTGCGGCTCAGCACCTCCAGGGCGCCGGCCAGGCCCAGGGCGATGCGTTCCAGTTCCCGGTTGACCAGGATGCGCAGGGCCTGGTACACGCGGGCTCGGGTGCGGGCCCGGCGATGGGCCGACACCCATCGGTCCATCAGGGCGTTGAGATCCTCGGTGGTTTCAATGGGATGACGCTGGCGGGCCTCGGTGATGGCCCGGGCCAGGCGACGGGCCAGGGGTTCCTCGCCGTACAGGCGGAGGACGGCCTCCAGGAAGGGGCGGGGAGCCCGGTTGAGGTACCAGGCGGCCGGTCGGCCCTCCCCGGGGTCAAACCGGAGGTCCAGGGGTTCGGGCTTGCGGAAGGTGAATCCGCGGCCGGCGTGGTCCAGGTGATACGAGGAGAGGCCCAGGTCAAAGAGCACGGCGTGCACTTCGGCGAGGCCGAGGTTGTCCAGGATCTGGGGGAGTCGGGCGAAGTCGGCGTGGAGCACGCGGGCCTGGGGGTAGGGCTGAAGCCTTTGCCGCGCCAGGCGGACCATCTCGGGGTCCCGGTCCAGGGCCACCAGGAGGCCCTCCGGGCCCACGGCGCGGGCCAGAGCCTCGGCGTGGCCTCCGGCTCCGGCGGTGGCGTCCACCACCACCATCCCGGGGTGCACCTGCAGGAGGTCCAGCACCTCCTGGAGCATCACCGGCCGATGGATCTCAACGGGTTCGTCCTCCAGGGGAAGACCGTTGACGAAGGAAAAGTAGGCCAGGTCTTCCCGGCGGCCCAGGAGGGTCACCTGGAACCCCCGCTGGAGCCAGGTCTGGACCCTTTGGCCCAGGCTACGGAGTTTCCAGCGGTTCAGGGGCTGGAAGTCCTCCAGGTTGATCACGCGCACGCCGGCCGACATCAGGCACCTCCCTCCGGTTTCGGGCCGTAGGGCAGGGAGGCCTGGAGGGTTTCGCGTTCCAGGGTGTCGGGATTCCAGATCTCGGTCCAGGTGCCCATGAAGGTGAAGGCGGCGCGGCGGGTGATGCCTGCGTACCGCAGCAGATTGCCAGGGATGACGATGCGACCCATGGCATCCAGGGTGGTTTCCACCATATTGGCCATGACCCGGCGGTAACTTCTGAGTTGGGGCGAGGGCACGAAGGGGGACACCTCCTGGAACTTGTCCAGGACCTCGCGTTTCCACTGTTCCGGGGTGAACATCACGATGCAGGGATCCGCGCCCACGGTGAGGTACAGGGTGGTGCCATGGGTAAGGTGGCGGCGGATCCGCAGGGGGATGAGCACCCGCCCCTTGGCGTCCACCGTGGCGATCCGGACATCCCGATCCTTGGATACCTTTGCCACTTTTTCCCACCTTTTGGTTTCGGTGGGTATCATGGGATCCCCGGGGCCCTTTGTCAAGCGGTGTCCGTCCTTCGGGAACTAAGTTCTTGAAATTCAGAGGGTTCTGGAACCCAACGCCCTCCGGATCTCCGGCCGATGGACGGTGGAAAGGCTGTGGAAAACCCGGGGCAAGATGTCCGGAGTCCGTTGGGACATCAAGGATTCGTGGATTTCAGGGGCGTGGGGCAAAAGGTGGCAAAAGGTGGAATGCCTATGGGCCCGGAGGGAGCCGGAAGGTGAAGGTCACAAGCCCCTCCTGCACACCCTCCAGACCCGGCGGCAGCGGACTGAAACGCCAGGTACGCAGGGATTCCAGGACCAGACGTTCCAGTTCCGGCGGGCCCCGCCGCACCAGGGTGACCGAACCCACGGTGCCGTCG
>CAZXAO010000174.1:0-4288 GCA_964638465.1 uncultured bacterium
GATCCTGGCCCGGTTGCGGGTGTGGTTCTACGAACGCCTGGAACGGCTGGCCCCGGCCCGACTCCAGCAGTACCAGAGTGGCGACCTTCTGAGCCGCATGATCTCCGATATTGAAACCCTGGAACACTTCTATGTGCGGGTCCTGAGCCCTCCACTGGTGGCCCTGCTCTCGCTCACCGGGGTCTTCTTCCTCCTCGCCCATCTGGCGGGCTTCCGACCGGCCCTGGGGGTCCTGGTGTTCTGGGGGAGCACCGGACTCCTGGTCCCCTGGCTTGTGGAACGCTGGGCCCGGCGCCCCGGCCAGCGGTGGATCCGGGACCGCGGCGACCTGAGTGCCCATCTGGTGGACGGCATCCAGGGGATGGCCGACCTCGTGGCCTTTGGGGCCCATCACCAGAAACGACAGCGGATAGAGGCCCTGAGTCGGCGGCTGATCCGTGATCAAACCCGCCTGAGCGCCATCACTGGCTTCTCCTCGGCGGCCCTGCTGGCGGGCACCCATCTCGCCACCCTGGCGGTGCTCCTGTGGACCATCCCCCGGGTGACCTCCGGTGCCCTGGAGGGCGTGTGGCTCCCGGTGATCGCCCTCCTGGTGCTCACCAGTTTTGAGGCGGTCCTGCCCCTGCCCGAGGCCTTCCAGTTCCTGGGCAAAACCCTGGAAGCCGCCCGCCGGCTGTTCCAGGTGGTGGACGCTCCGGTCCCCGTGCAGGACCCAGCCACTTCGGCCCATCCCCAGGACGCCTCCCTGGAGATTCGGGACCTCTGGTTCCGTTATGGGCCCGGGGAACCCTGGGTACTCCGGGGCCTCCATTTGCACATCCCCGAGGGTCAGCGGGTCCTGCTCATGGGGCCTTCGGGTTCCGGCAAAACCACCCTGGTGTCCCTGCTGCTCCGATTCTGGGAATACGATCGGGGGTCCCTGCGATTCGGAGGCCATGAACTCCAGGAATACCGGGCCGACGATCTGCGTCAGTGGATCGCCGTGCTGGACCAGAAGCCCCATCTCTTCAACACCACCATCCGGGAGAACCTGCTGCTGGCCCGGCCGGAGGCCACCCAGCAGGACCTGGAAGAAGCCTGTCGCCTGGCCCAGATCCACGATTTTATCCAGCAGCTGCCCGAGGGGTACGACACCTATGTGGGGGAGGGTGGGGTGCGGCTTTCGGGCGGCCAGGCCCAGCGGCTGGCCCTGGCCCGGGCCCTGCTCCGGAAGGCCCGCCTCTGGATCCTGGATGAGCCCACGGAAGGCCTGGACGCCCTTACGGAACAGGCCCTGCTCCAGACCCTGGATCGGGCGCTACGGGGACGCACGGTGCTCATCATCAGCCACCGCCCCCTGGCCCTTCCGGGGATCCAGCGGGTGGTGTGGATGGAACACGGTCGGATCGTGGAGACCGTCTAAGGCGGTGGCTCCTGCTGGAGTCGCTGCACCAGGGCTTCCAGCGCCTGGACCAGGTCCTCAAAGGCCACCCCCCATGCCTCCAGGGGCTGAACGAAGTCCCGATGCCGTCGACCCGCCCGGTACGCCGGTTGTCTCCGAGGAAGCCGCAGGTATCGCTCCATCCGGTCCACGGTGGTGCGGGCATAGACCAGGGAAACCCCGTAGATCACCCGTTCCCGGGCCAGGTAGAAGGTGCTTCCGGCCACCTTGCGGTCGCCCACCACATAGTCAAACCAGTCCTGGCGGAGCCGTACCGGTACCCCGAGGCGGCGGAGCGTGCGGCACAGGGGATCCCCGAGCCAGCGGGCGTAAGCCTGCAGCGGTTTCCGGGATTTACTCCAGAATCCGGCCTCCAGTACCGGCACCTGGGGGTCCAGCACCACGGTTCCCCCGCCTCCGAGGCGCTGTTTGATCACCACGCCGGGATCCAGGGCCTCCAGGTGAAGATCGTACCGGGCATCCCCGAACCGGCCCAGGACGATCATCACCCGACGGGGAATCCACAGCCGGACGACCACCCGACGGTGCTCCCCCAGCTGGCTCAGAATCCACCAGTCGTAGGGACCCTCTTGGGGGGCAGACATGGTCTTTATTGTGCACCCGGGGCGGTCGTGCAGGAAGCGTATAATTCTCGGCATGGCAAGTCTCTGGACCTTCGTGTTACTGGGGTGGTTCTCCGGGGCCCAGGTGGGACTCGGGGTGAAGGTCCCCCTGTCGGGATACGATCTGCTCCTGGGCTACAGCCTGCGGATGGCGGCGTGGACCGCACCCCACGGCCCGGGGATGCAGCCTGGTGTGTCCCTGCACCTCAGTGGTTTTGCGGGAGACGAACGGTACCGGGTGGGACTCTGGGCGTTGGGACCCATGGTGCGGATGCCCGTGGCCGCCCTGACCCTGGAACTGGGCGCAGGGGTCGGTCAGATCACCCGTTTCCTCGGCGAGGGGCGAGAGCAGGGGACCGTGACCCACCTGTGGGGTGCGGCCTCTTACCGCATCCTCCAGTGGCCGGGGGCTGAGCTGGCCCTGGACCTCGGCTACCAGCTGGTTCCCGGACGGACCCATCGGTTCCACACGGTGAGCCTGAGCCTCGTGGGACGATGGCTCTCCGGGCTGTAAAATTTACCGCTCTCAGAACGACGAGGAGGTATCAGCGAATGAAGCCGGGCATTCATCCGAAGTACTACGAAGAGGCGGAAATCCGGTGTGCCTGCGGCAATGTGGTTCGTGTGGGCTCCACGCGCAAGAGCATGACCGTAGAGGTCTGCTCCAAGTGTCATCCCTTTTACACCGGGGAACTCCGGCGAATTGGGGTTGACACCAGCGGGCGCATTGAAAAGTTCGTAAAGAAGTACGGCTGGGAGAGTTAACATGCGGGTTCTTGCGGTGCTGGCGGTGGCCATCCTGGGGCTTTCCGCCTGCGCGCCCCGCCGCACCACCCGACCGCCAGAGGAAACACCCCCTCCAGCCCAGGCCCAGCCGGCCCCGGCCCAGGCAGGGGAATTGCAGGAGACCCCGCCCCTGGAGCAGCGGAGCGAGCCCGTGATCATCTTTGAGGAGGAACCCACGCCTCCTACGCCTCCGGCCCAGGAGGAGACTTCGCCTGCCCCGGCGGCGACCGAGGCCACCCGGATCCCGGTGTTCCGCGTGCAGGTCTTTGCGGCCTCCTCCCGGGAGGGGGCCGAGGTCATCGCCCAGGAGCTCCGGGAGATCCAGCAGGAGCCCGTGGTGATCGTGGAGGAAGGGGGCCTGTACAAGGTGCAGGTGGGGGCCTTTTCGTCGCGCCTCCTGGCCGAGGGATACCGGGATTTTCTACGAACCAAGGGCTATCCCGACGCCTTCATCGTGCAGGTCAAGCCGTAGCGTGCCGGTGAAAACCCTTCTGGTGGCCACCTCCAATCGCCACAAGCTCCAGGAGATGCAGCAGATTCTGGAGATCCTGGGACTTCAAGGTCGGTTTCGCCTGGAGCCCTATGCCCCCGGTGTAGAAGAGGCTGGGGTGACCTTCCTGGAAAATGCCTGGATCAAGGCCCGCTGGGTGTTTCAGGAGACCCACCGGCCGGTGATCGCCGAGGACACCGGCCTGGTGGTGGAGGCCCTGGACGGGGCCCCGGGCCTGTTTTCCGCCCGGTTTGCCGGGACGCCGCCGGCCCCCCGGGAGAACCTGGATAAGTTGTTGAGACTCCTGGCTCACCGTCCCGAAGCCCACCGGCGGGCGAGGTTCGTGTGCTACGCCGTGTACCTGGATAGTGAACGCAAACTCTGGGCCCGGGGCGTGGTGGAGGGCCTGATCGCTCCAGAACCCCGAGGGCGACGCGGGTTTGGCTACGATCCCGTGTTCCTCTATCCCCCGCTGGGCCGTACCTTCGGGGAACTCTCTCCGCAGCTCAAGAACCGCCGAAGCCACCGTTTCCACGCCCTGCGATCCCTGTTTCAGCAACTCGGGGTCCTGGGATGACGGCGTGCCAGCCCGTGGCCTTTCTGGACCGCGACGGTGTGCTCATCCAGGATGTCCACTATCTGGCCCGACCTGACCAGATCCGGATCCTGCCCGGGGTGCCCCGGGCTCTACGGGCGTTAAAGGACCTGGGCTTTGCCCTGGCGGTGGTCACGAATCAGTCCGGTGTGGCACGGGGATATCTCTCCCTGGCCCGGTTGCACCGGATCCACCGGGTGCTGGCCCTGCGGCTCCAGCGCGAGGGTTCCCCGGTGCCCGAGTTTCTTTACTGTCCCCACCATCCCAACGAGCGGTGTGGTTGCCGGAAACCCGGTACCCTGCTGGCCGAACGGTTTTTCCGGAGCCATCCAGAGGTCTGTCGTCACCGGGGGATCGTGGTGGGGGATCGGCCT
>CAZXAO010000175.1:0-2712 GCA_964638465.1 uncultured bacterium
CGGAAGTGGCGGGTGAGGTAAAAGACCCGGGCGTCCGGGAAGTCCCGCTGGAAGGCCTCCATGTACCGGGCGCTGGCTCCACGAAACCCGTAGATGGCCTGATCGTCGTCGCCAAAGGCCACCAGGTTGCCGTGCCCGGCCGCCAGGGCCTTCAGGAGCAGGTACTGGCCCTCGTTGATGTCCTGGAACTCGTCGGCCAGGATGTAGCGGAAGCGGTGCGCCAGGTCGTCGCGGACATCGGGATGCTCGCGGAGGAGTCGGTGGGTGTAGAACAGGAGGTCGTCAAAGTCCAGAAGACCCTCCTGGTGCAGGGTTTCCTGGTACCGGGCGTAAGCTTCGGCCACCGCCCGTTCCCACGGGCTCCGGGCCAGGGTGCGGGCCTCCTCGGGCCCCAGGAACTGGCGTTTCAAGGCGGAGATGGCCTTGAGGGCGGAGCGGACCCGGGGGCGGGGCCAGTCCTTCAGGATCCGGCCCAGAAGGTCCTCCTGGAGCCGTGAAGAGGCTATGGTGAAGGGCTCGGGTAGGCCCAGACGGTCACCGCCATAGGCCAGGATCTGCAGGGCCAGGAAGTGGTAGGTGCCCACGGTGACGGCGCGGGCACGGTCGCGCCCCAGAGCCCGGGTGAGGCGCTCCTGGATCTCTGCCACGCTGCGGTTGGTGAAGGTGACGGCCAGGATCTCCTCCGGGTCCACGCCCTCGGATTCCACCAGATGCACGATCAGGGCGGTCAGGGTGCGGGTTTTGCCGGTCCCCGGGCCCCCGAGCACGAGAGCCGGACCCCGGGCCTCACGCACCACGGTCCACTGTTCCTCGGTGAGGCCCTCGGGCCGGAGGGTCCCGGAGGGGGCCGGTTGAATGGGGGCGGGGGCAAAGGTGCGGCCAGCCTGCAGGTGCCGCAGGGCAGCCAGGAAGGCCAGGGCGTCGGGGAAGCGATGGGCCGGATCGGGCTGGAGGGCGCGCTCAAGGAGCCGGGCCAGTTCCGGTCGGATTCCCCGGAGCGAGGGCCGTGGACCGGCCAGGATGCGCTGTCGGATCTCCTCCAAGGTGGTACCGGTGAAGGGCGGTTCCCCGGTGAGCATCTCGTGGAGGACCACTCCCAGAGACCACACATCGGAGGCTTTGCTGAACCGGCCTTCCCAGGCCTCCGGGGGCATGTACAGGGGGGTGCCGCCGGCGGTTGCCAAGCCGGTTTCGTCCTGGAACAGGAGGGCCAGGCCGAAGTCGGCGATCTTCACCTGGCCCTCCCTGGTGAGGAGCAGGTTTTCGGGTTTCAGGTCGCGGTGCAGGATCCCCCGTTGGTGGGCGTAGGCCAGGCCTTCCAGGGTTTCCTGCAGGATCCGGAGGGCCTCCTCCGGAGGCAGGACGGTTGCTTCCTGGAGCAGAGCCCGAAGGGAACGGCCGGGTACATACTCCAGCACGATGTACAGGCGATCCTCGTAGAAGTCCACGAAGTAAAACCGCACGATGTGTTCGTGGAGCAGGGTGGCCAGGATGCGGGCCTCCTGCTGGAGCAGTTTCTGGTGCCGGGCCTTGCGGCGGGCCAGTTTCAGGGCGAACTCCTGGTCGGTGAGGGGGTCGTAGACCAGGAAGACATCGGCGAAGCGGCCTCCGCTGATCCACTGGCGCACCTGGAAGCGTCCGATGTTTCGGCCGATCATGCCGGGGAAATTGTACAGAAAGCGCCGGGGCCGCCCGCCAAGACGGGCGGCCCCGGCAAACCCTTGGGGGACTTTCCGTTATCGCACGAGGACGAGCCGCTGGAAGGCCCGATGCTCACCCTGGCGGAGTTTCAGGAAGTAAACCCCGGCAGGAACCTTCTGGCCGTGGTCGTTGGTGCCGTTCCAGGTGAGGGTGTGCACTCCCGGCTCCAGGGTCTTCTGCAGCAGGGTGGCCACCCGGCGGCCGCTGATGTCGTACACCTCCAGGCGCACCGGGGCCTTCTCGGGCACGCTGAAGGTGACCCGGGCCAGGTCGCGCACCGGGTTCGGCCGCACCTGGTGCAGGGCAAAGCGGTACCGGAGGGTCTCGTCCTCGGCAACGGCGACCGGAGTACGGGTCTCGTTGGCGAATCGTACGAAGTAGCCCACCAGGTAGTCGTAGGGATCACCCTGGACCAGTTCAAACAGCACGCTGGCACCCTGGAAGTCCGGCCAGAAGGCCAGGCCTCCGGCGGTGGCGTCACTGACCGCAGGCGGCGGCTGGATGCTGATGCCCGTGTAACTGTGGGTCTCCAGGCTCCACTGGTAGATGGTATTGGCCACGCCGTACTGGTTGGTCTCCTGGGCGGCGATCCAGAGGTAGGGGACACCTTCATCCACGGAACCCGGATCGTAGGCTGCACCGTAGGCTGCGTAGGTGTTGGAATAGGTGCTGATCAGGTTGCCGTCGCGGTCAAACTCGTAGATGGGGCTGTTGAAGTTGGCGGTGTAGAAGTGGTCGTTCTCGGGGTTCCAGGCCAGGGCCCGGTTCGGATTCTCGGGGCCGTTAAAGGAGCCGTCCAGCACCAGACCGCCAGCGAAGAGGTGCCACTCGTCCACCTGGCTGGAGGAACTGGCGTAGAAGTGGCCGTTGCCGTAGCCCACGCCGGGCCAGGTGCCGTCGTAGGCCAGGTCGCGCCAGCCCCAGGCATTCGTGTTGTCGGGCTGGTACCAGAAGTGGCCGGTGTAGGTGCCGGTGGCATCAAACTCGTAGACATAGTGGGGCGGATCCGAG
>CAZXAO010000175.1:2722-4276 GCA_964638465.1 uncultured bacterium
GGTGCCGGTCACATAGAAGTGGGTGCCGTCAAACTCCACACCCAGCAGCAGGTTGTCGCCCACCTGGTCCTGGAGGTTCACCGGGCCGAACACCACATCGCCCAGTTGCAACGCGGTGCGGAGCATCACTTCCAGGGTGTCGTTGGTGGGCCGTTCATCGGCCAGGTCAATCCAGGCGGTGAGCCGGTAATAGCGGTTCGGCAGCGGACCCCACTGGAAGAAGGGTACCTCCAGGGTTTCGTCGGGCTCCAGGCCCGTGACCGGTTGCTGGGCACTGATCACCGTGGTACCGCTCAGGGTGTCCACCACCTGGATGTACACATTGAAGTCTTCGGGGTTCTGGCCGTAGTTGTGGACCGTGACCACGAGGTCCTGGAGGGTGGGCAGGCTGGTACCCTGCGGCCGGATGTCCACCACGCCGACATCATGGTCAAACACCTGGTACCAGAACATGATCACCGTGCTGTCCGTGACGATGTGGTTCGCTGGGTCGCCCTCGTAGACATACTGCAGGTAGCAGCCGTCGGAGCCATCCAGTTTCTGGATACCGATGGTGGAACTGTTGGTGTAGGCCGGGTCCATGCTCAGGAACTGCAGCTTGATGACGCCGTTGGGGTAGAGGATGATCTCGTAGGTGTTGCCCGCCGAGGCGCCGAAGTGGGGGACATCCACCCAGGCAAACACCGCATACTGCGGCGTTGCCAGGTAGTACACCTGGCCCCCTGCGGAGGGGTTCAGGTCGTCCCAGTAGCCGATGAAGTTCTCAATGTTGGCATAGGGCAGGGGCTGGTTGGAGAAGGACGAGGTGGTGGAGGTCTCCAGGAAGCCGTTGGAGCACACGGTGATCTCGGTGAGCCCCTGGCCGTAGAAGGGGAACGGGAAGGGCAGGGTTACCGTGGTGGTGGCGTCGTCGCCCAGGCTCAGGGGCGTGCCGGCGGTGGGATCAATCCACTGGAAGGTCAGGGCTGGATCGTTGGGCAGATCCTGATTGGAGGTTCCCACATAGTTGCAGGGGTCCGGACCCAGGGTGGAGGAGCCGGGCAGCGGCACGGAAATGGTATCCGCAACGATCACCATGGCGGTGGCCGTGTCGTTCTGGGGCCGCTCGTCGCCCGCCAGGCTCGCATAGCACACGGCGGTGTAGTGGCCGGTATCTGCCGGTGCCCAGTCCGGGCTGAACACCACGGTGTCCTGGTCGCCAGCCGCCAGGGTGTAGCCCGTGACCGTGGCGGTGTACACCGGCGTTTGCGTGGCGTCCAGGATCTCAAAGGTCACATCAAAGGTCTCGTCGTACTGGCCCAGGTTCTGTACCAGGGCAGTGGGCGTGGCCGTCTCGTCAATGAACAGGAAGGTTGGCGACAGGATGGAGGTCACGGCGACATCGTGCTCGGCCGGCGGAGCGTACAGGAAGTTGTAGATCCAGGCCACCACGGAGTCCAGGGGAACGGAGCCGGCGAGGCCACCGATCTCAAAGGAGTTGCCCACGGTGCGCCACACGCCCTGGTCGTAGGCCACGCCGCAGTAGTAGCCCACATCGGCATTCTGCAGGTAGCC
>CAZXAO010000176.1:0-2589 GCA_964638465.1 uncultured bacterium
GGCGGAAGAGCGAGGCCTCAACGAGGAACAGCAAACGCTGCTCTCCCTGATCCGTAAGGAAAGTGACCGGCTGAACCGCATCGTGTCCGACTTCCTCCAGTTCACCAAACTCCCGCCTGCCCAGCAGAATCCGGTTTCCCTGCACCAGCTCCTCCAGGACACCGTGGAACGGTTCCGGCCCGTGTCCCGCCATGTGCGGATCCACCTCACCCTTCCCCCGGAGGACCTGACCCTGGAGACCGACCAGAATCTGTTGATGCAGGCCCTCTCCAACCTGGTGCAGAATGCCATCCAGGCCATTGAACACGCCCAGTTGCAGGGCGAAGTCCGGATCACTGCGGTCTATCCGGGGCAGGACTTCTCGGTGCTGGGCAACGGGCGCGACACCGTGGAGGAGAACACGGTGGTACTTCTCATTGAGGACAACGGCCCCGGGATCCCGCGCGAGGACCTGGAACGCATCTTTGATCCCTTTTACACCACGCGTCCCTCCGGGAGCGGCATGGGCCTGCCCCTGGTGAAGAAGATCCTGCACCGGCTGGGAGGCCGCATGGAGATCTACTCCCGGGAGAAGGAAGGCACCCAGGTGATCCTTTACCTGCCGCTCCGCCCATGAAGCCCTGGATCTTCGTTGTAGACGACGAGCAGAGCCTCCGCGAATACCTGAGCATCCTGCTGGCCAAGAGTGGCTACAAGGTGCGGGCCTTTGCCAGTGGTCTGGAACTCCTGGAAAGCCTGCGAGAACACACGCCCGATCTCATCCTTCTGGACCTGAAGATGCCCGGGATGGACGGGATCCAGGTGCTGGAAAAGGTGCGCACCCTGGACCCCAACATCCCGGTGATCATCATGACGGCCTACGGCACCATCCAGTCGGCCATTGAGGCCATCCAGAAGGGGGCCTTCTACTACATCACCAAGCCCTTTGAACTCTCCGAACTCAAGATCCAGATTCAGAAGGCCCTGGAATACCGGCAACTCAAACAGGAGAACCTCCAGCTTAAACAGGAACTCAGCCTGAACTTCCAGATCGTGGGACAGAACCCCGAATTCCTCAAGGTGCTGGATATCGTCAGGAAAGTGGCCCAGACCGATGCCACCGTGCTGATCCAGGGGGAGAGCGGCACCGGCAAGGAACTCATCGCCCGGGCGCTGCACCAGAACTCCCGGCGGGCCTCCTATCCCTTCATCGCCATCAACTGCGCAGCCCTGCCCGAGGAACTCCTGGAGAGCGAACTCTTCGGCTACGAGAAGGGCGCCTTTACCGGGGCCACCCAGGCCAAGGAGGGCCTGTTTCGGGCCGCCCACCGGGGCACCCTTTTCCTGGACGAGATCGGCGAGATCTCCCCCCGCATCCAGGTAAAACTCCTGCGGGCCCTGCAGGAAAAGGAGATCATCCCCCTGGGAAGCACCCGGGCGGTCCAGGTGGATGTCCGGATCCTCGCCTCTACCAACCGGAACCTGGAGGAGCTGATGCGCCAGGGGGTGTTCCGGGAGGACCTCTACTATCGGCTGAATGTGATCACCATCCGGGTGCCCCCTCTCCGGGAGCGCAAGGACGACATCCCCCTGCTGGTGGACCACTTCGTAAAGAAGTATGCCAAAAAGCATGCCATCCCACCCAAACGGGTCCCCAGGGAGGTGATGGACCTCCTCCTGAACTATTCCTGGCCCGGCAATGTGCGGGAACTGGAGAACGCCATTGAACGGGCCATGATCCTCTCGCCAGGCGACACCCTTTCACCTCAGGCCCTGCCGCCCCAGGTGCGGGGGCTTCAGCCCGGGGAAGAGGTTCCCCTCCCTCCGCCCACCCTGACCCTGGAGGAACTGGAACGCCGTTACATCCTGAAGGTGCTGGAGGAGGTGGGATGGGACAAGGCACGGGCGGCTCAGATCCTGGGGATCAACCTTTCCACGGTGTACCGCAAACTGGCCCGGTTTGGCATCAAGGTCAACCCGGGCGAGCGGGGTTTGCAATTTGCAAACCCCGGTTCTCAACCTGAGAAGACCCCACCGCGGGGTGCTTCCCATTAGCCGGTTCCCGGCGTCCCCGGAGGATGCCCGCACTTTGGCAAAAGCCTTGCAGGTCGTCCCCGTGACCAAAGCCGAAAACCAAAACCTTAAAAAGGAGGTGGAACCATGTTGAAGGTACTGCGGAAGAGCAAAAAGGACCGGGGGTTCACCCTGGTGGAGCTGATGATCGTCATCGTGATCATCGGGATCCTGGCCGCCATCGCCATTCCTCGGTTCATCGGTGCCCAGGACCGGGCCCGCATCAGCGCTGCCAAGGCCCAGCTGAACTCCGTGCGGCAGGCCCTGGCCCTCTATGAGATGGACCACTCGGCCTATCCGACTTCCACCAACGACTGGGACGCCCTGGTCTCGGATCTCGCCACCTATGTGGCGCTGCCGGCCTGGGACGAACTCAAGGACAAGGTGTTTGAAGACGGGTCCTTCTCCTTCACCAATGTCAACGATACCTCGTACACCATCACCGTCAACGCAATGGACAACGATCGCACCACGCTCACGGCCACACCCTACGGCGTGACGCCGTAATCGGTTCGTGACATAGCCACCGCAAGGGGG
>CAZXAO010000176.1:2689-4266 GCA_964638465.1 uncultured bacterium
TCTTTATCGTGATGCTCATCATCGGCATCGTGGCCCTCATCTCCATTCCTCGTTTCACCCGCGCCACTGACCGAGCCCGGCTCACCGCCGCTGTGGACGAACTCCACTATGTGCGCCGGGCCCTTTCCATGTACCAGGCCGAACGGGGCTACTTCCCGAAACTGGACAACGCCGATTACTACTCTCTCAAAAGCCTTCTGGTGGACGACTTTGGAAACCCCTACATGAGCCTCCCGGACACCCCGGAGTTTGACATCGCCTCCTTCACCTACACGAGCAACGGGGATACCTACTTTATCCGGGTGAAGGCCAAGGACACCAAGGGCACCTGGATCCACGCCTCCCAGGACGGCGTGGAAACCGTGGAATGACCCCGGGGTTCGGACTCCTCTTCGTCCAGATCCTCTTCACCCTGGCGGTGGGGCTGGCCGTGGGGAGTTTCCTGAATGTGGTGATCTATCGGGTCCCCCGGGGAATGTCCATCGCGTGGCCTCCCTCCCACTGCCCGGTGTGCCAACACCGGCTCTCCTGGAAGGATAACATCCCGCTCCTCTCCTATGCCCTGCTCCGGGGGCGATGCCGGTACTGCGGGGCCCGGATCTCCCTTCAGTATCCCCTGGTGGAAGCCGCCAACGCGTTGCTTTACCTGCTGTTTCTCTGGCGGTTCGGATTCCATCCGGGCCTGGTGTTCCTCTGGGCCATGGCCAGCGGGGCCCTGGCCCTGGCCGTAATTGATCTCCAGCATCATCGTCTGCCTGACCCCCTGACCCTGGGGCTGGGACTTCTGGGGCTTGGGTTCCACACCCTTCACCACCATCTGATCTATGCCGTTCTGGGGGCCGGCATCGGATTGCTCATGGGAGGTCTGATCTTCGCCCTGGCCACCTGGGTGTACGGTCCCGAGGCCTTCGGCCTCGGGGATGTCAAGTACCTGGGAGCCCTGGGTGCCTGGGGAGGTCCCTTTGCCGTACCCATTATGCTCTTCCTCGCTTCGTTCCTGGGCACCCTGGTGGGCCTGGTCCTGGCCTGGCGACGGCGGAGCCTCCGCGTGGGCGTGCCCTTTGGCCCCTTCCTCAGTCTGGCCCTGGTGTTGACAACCCTCTTTGCCCAACGCATAATGTAGCATGGTGGCTAAGAGATATCAGATTGAGCGTGAAGCCCTGCAATCTATGGCCCGTGGCGATTGGGGACGGGCCATTGAGTTATACGAAACCATCCTGAAGGAGGAAAAGGATCCCAACATTTTTAACATCGTGGGGGATCTCTATCTCCGGGCCGGAAAAACCAAGGAGGCCCTGCAAAATTATCGGTTTGCGATTGAGGGCTTCCTGAACGAAGAGATGTACAACTCGGCTTCTGCGGTGGTACGAAAGTTGCTCCGGTTGGAGCAAGACGACCTCTTTGCCCTGGTGAGCCAGGCCAAGATTGCCGTGCACCAGGGGGTGTATCGGGAGGCACTGGAGCACATCCGCAGGGCGCTGGACCACGGGCTCCAGCAGCACCAGGCTTATCTTTCGGAGGTGATGGAGCTCTTGAAGGAGATGGCAGGTCAGGGGAACGAGGTCCTGGTCCAGGAG
>CAZXAO010000177.1:0-4234 GCA_964638465.1 uncultured bacterium
CCTGTACTTCAGGGCGCGGGCGAGGCGGCGGGCGGCCAGATCAGCGTTTTTCAGGAGCAGGGGATCGTGGAGCTGGTCCACCGCCGGGTTCAGGAAGGCCTCCAGCCGATCGGCCGGCACGCCCCGGTTCTGGAGCACGCGCCACACCAGGGGGTCCAGGCCAGACGGAACCTGCCCGGCTTCGCCGGAGCCCCGTTGAACCCAGCGATAGAACATGGCCTGAGGGTTCAGGCGGAGGCCTGTTTCTGGTAGAAGGCCTTGAGCACCTCGGCCACTTCGGGTCGCACCATCTCTGCAGGTGGGGTTTCGCCCCGGAGGAGCATCTCCCGCACCCGGGTCATAGAAATGGCCACCCGGTGTTCCTGGTCGTGGCCACAGGTCTTGTCGGAGGCCATGGATCCGCAGGCGTGGCAGTAAAAGACATGGCCGAACTTGATGATCTCCACGCCGATTTCGTGGTCTTCAAACTGTTCAAAGATCCGCTGGGCGGCGAAGGGATCGTAGTAGTTTCCGACGCCGGCGTGGTCCCGGCCCACCATGAACATGCTGGCACCGTAGTTCTTGCGGACGATGGCGTGGAACACGGCCTCCCGCGGGCCGGCGTAGCGCATCTGGATGGCGAGGCCTGCGATGAACACCCGATCCTTGGGGAAGTAGTGGTCAATGAGGGCGTGGTACGCCCGCAGGATGGTTTCGTTGTCGTAGTCGCCCTTCTTCTTGCTGCCCAGGATGGGGTGGACGAAGAGGCCATCGGCCACTTCCAGGCCGATGCGTTGCAGGTATTCGTGGGCGCGGTGCGGAGCGTTCCGGGTCTGGAAGGCCACCACGCGGTGCCAGCCCCGTTTCTGGAACTCCGCCCGGGTTTCCGTGGGCAGGAGTTCCAGATGCCGCCAGGGATGGTCCACCAGATTCACAAGGTCCACCGGGCCGGCCAGGGCCCAGGTACCGGCGGCGTAGAGTTTGGCCACACCCGGATGGTTCTCGTCGGTGGTCCCGAAGGCTCCGAGGGCCACCTGTTCGGGATTAATGCGGTACTTCTCGTGGATTTCCAGGAGGGCGATGGGGTAGTCCTCGCGCTGGGCGAGCACCACGGTTTCGCCTTCTCGAACCGAGGCCGCGGTTTCGTCGTCCACCAGGAGCAGGATGGGCAGGGACCAGACGATGCCGGAGGTCAGGTGCATGGACTTCAGCACCTCCTGCAAGTCGGCCTGGCCCAGAAAGCCCTGCAGGGGGCTGAAGGCGCCCACGGCGATCTTTTCGGCGTCCATCAGGGCATCTTCGCCGGGATAGAGCCATCGGAGGCTTCGGGCCCGTTCCAGGGCGGCCTCCCGTTCTTCTCCGGTGAGTTGGCGTTGGACCAGGGTTCCACCATGGGGCTCAATAAGGGTTTTCATGGGGGTTCTCCTTCGGGTTTGGAGCCTGGAGGGGTGAGGGAGATCACCCACCCACGGGTTTAAAGTAGCGGATGTCCGTGATGCGGCCCTGCCGTTCCTCCCGGGGTTTCAGCACGGGTTCCACGGGCAGGCCCACATACACCTCCTCGGGGTGCACTTCGCCCAGGAAGTGGATCAGCCCGCCCTCAATGCCCGGCCAGGTGAGGAAGGCCAGGATTTGGGGTTCCTCCAGGGGTTGGTCGTCCAGATCGCGGTACACCAGCGTGTAGGTTTCCACATGGCCAGGACCTTCCACGGGGACCCATTCCGAGGTGTATTCCATGCAGTCCTCGCAGTAGAGGCGGGGCGGCAGGAACACGCGGCCGCACTTGGGGCATCGGGTGCCGAGCAGCCGTCCATGTTCCTGGAGTTCGCGGAAGAAGCGTTCGCCCGCCACGCCCTGGGTGTACCGGTAGTCCTCGGTCTTTTTGCCGAACCAGGCCTTCAGGTCCACGAAGCGATGGGGTTTCTCGTGCATGTTATGCCTCCTCTTCCAGGGGTTTGAAATACAGGATGTCGGTGATGGCCCCCTCGCGCTCCTCTTCGGGTTTCCACACGGCCTGAACCCGGAGCCCCACCTTCACCCGCTGGAGCACCTCCTCCAGGGTCTCGCCCACTTCGCCGAGTTTGTGGAGGATGCCCATGTTCTCAGAGGCCCCGTCAATGGCGATGACGGCGGGCACCTCGGGCTTTTCCAGGGGGCGGACATCCTTGTCCACCATGGACACGGAAAAGGTCATCACGGTACCGGTATCCTGGAGTTCCACCCATTCATCGGTGGGGCGGAAGCACCATTCGCAGAACATCCGCGGGGGAATCATGACGCGGCCGCATTGGTTGCATCGGCGGCCCAGGAGTTTCCCCTCCTGGAGACCCTTCAGGAAGGTGCCGATGGCCACGCCCGTATCCCAGGCGTACTCGGCCTTGACCTTCCATTCCTCGTAGAGCACTCTGCCCTCTTTGAAGTCCGAGGACTTCAGGGGATGACCGGGATACCGTTCCTGCTCCGGATGGGGCATTGCAACCTCCTTGTTGTTTCCTGATGCCGGCGATTCTTATTTTACGCCCGGGGCTGGCGGAGCACCTTGAGCAGGAGTTCCCGAACCCTTCGGGGATCGGCCTTGCCCCGGGTTTTCTTCATGACGGCACCGATCAGGGGACCGATGACGCCCTCCTTGCCCTTCTGGAACTTCTGGACCAGGTCAGGGTGTTCGGCCACGGCCTCCTCCACGAACTTCTGGAGTTCTGCCTCGCCAGACACCACCTCCAGGCCTTCGGATTCCACGATGTCCCGGGCCGTTCGGCCCTCCTGGAGCATCCGTTCGTAGACCTCCTTGGCCAGGTTCAGGTTGATGCGACCGGATTCCACCAGGGCCAGGAGTTCCGCCATCTGGGACGGTCGGATGGGGAACTCCTCCAGGCTTCGTTCCTTGATGTCGGCCAGCACCCGGTTGACCAGCCAGTTGGCGGCCTGGGAGATGTCCTGGAGGTCGCGGATCATCTCCTCAAAGTAGTCGGCGAGAGCCCGTTCCTGGGTGAGCACCTCAGCCACATCCTGTCGGAGTCCGTACTCCCGTACGAAGCGGGCACTCTTTTCCCAGGGCAGTTCCGGGAGTTCCACGCGGTTCAGATAGGCCGTGACATTCAGCGGCAGGAGGTCGGGCTCCGGAAAGTACCGGTAGTCCATTTCCTCTTCCTTGGTGCGCATGGCCACGGTCTGGCCGGTGGATTCGTCAAAGAGCCGGGTTTCCTGGACCACCTGGCCGCCGGCCTCCAGCACCCGGATCTGGCGTTCGGCCTCGTAGGTGAGGGCGTCCTCCAGGGCCTTAAAGGAATTCAGGTTCTTGATCTCCACCTTGGTGCCCAGGGGTTCGCCAGGCCGGTGCACCGACAGGTTGGCGTCCGCCCGCAGGTGCCCCTTTTCCATGTCGCAGGGCGAGACCTCCAGGTACCGCAGCAGCTGTCGGAGTTTGCTCCAGAACAGCCGGGCCTCCTCCGGGCTCCGGAGGTCCGGGTGGGTGACGATCTCCAGCAGCGGGATCCCCGAGCGGTTGAAGTCCAGCAGGGTGTAGCCGTCCTCGGTGTGAAACGACTTGGCCGCCTCCTCTTCAATGTTGATGCGCTCAATGCGAACCCGCCGTTCCGTGCCCTCAAACTGGAAGTCCAGGTGACCGTCTTCGGCCAGGGAAAAGGTGTACTGCGTGATCTGATAGCCCTTGGGCAGATCCGGGTAAAAGTAGTTTTTGCGGTAGAAGTGGGAAACCTCGTGGATCCGGCTGCGCAGGGCCCGGGCCAGCTTGAGCCCCTGGATCACCACCTCCTCGTTGAGTACGGGCAGGGCTCCGGGATAGCCCAGACACACCGGACACACCTGGGTGTTGGGGTCTCGCCCGTACTCCCGGGAACAGCCGCAGAAGAGCTTGGTTCGAGTGTCCACCTCCACATGGATCTCCAGGCCGATGATGATCTCGTACCCCTGCAGGGTGTTCACGCTACCTCCTCCCTTAGTCGTCGGTTCCAGCGTTCTACCCAGGTGTCCCGCACCGGCCGATACGCCCGCTCAAAAAACTCGCGTTGCGACCGCAGGACCCCGGGGTCAAAGCGTTTTAGATAGTCTAAGGCTTCCTGCCAGGCTTGAGGAAACAGCGGGCCGAATCGTCGGGCCACCTGGCGCTGGAAATCCGCCGGCCGCTGGATCTCGCCGCCGATCACGAAGAAAAGCCCCTTGGGAAGCCGCACCGCATAGGCCCGCTCGTCGCCCAGGGATACGGGTTCCACCGGGATCTCTGCCGGAGCTTTGC
>CAZXAO010000178.1:0-4213 GCA_964638465.1 uncultured bacterium
GGGAGAACCTGCGAGCCGGGGCGGCGGTGCTCCAGCGAGAACTGGCGACCTTTGGTGTACCGGCCCTGGCCATCGCCGCCTACAACGCCGGGCCGAACCGGGTGAAGGCCTGGATGCGGCTCTGGCAACGCCGCGGGATCCTTCAGGACGAAGCCCTCTGGGTGGAATTCATCCCCTTTCGGGAGACCCGACGGTATGTGCGACGGGTGTACCGATCCTGGCGACTCTATTGCTGGCTCTACCCCGGGGCCTTTTAAGTTCGGGCAGAGGAGGACGCCAGGTCCGGCCAGGTTTATAATTCCTGCCGATGTGGTAAACCCTTTTGCCCGTCGGGAGGTTGATGTCCCATGATGAAATTTTTAATGGAGAAGATTATTGGCACCCGGAACGAACGGGTGATCCGAAAACTCCGGCCCATTGTTGAAGAAATCAACCGGATTTACGAAGGCTATCGGAGTCTGAAGGACGAAGATCTCATCAAGAAAACCGAGGACTTTGTTCAGCGTCTGGCCGAGGGCGAGGATCCCGAGGAGGTCCTGCCTGAGGCCTTTGCCCTGGTGAAGGAGGCCTGCCGTCGGCTGGTGGGCAAGACCTGGATGGTGACAAACCAGCCGTACACCTGGGATATGGTGCCCTTTGATGTCCAGCTCATCGGGGCCATCGTGTTGCACCAGGGCAAAATCGCCGAGATGGCCACGGGTGAGGGGAAAACCTTAGTGGCCACCATGCCCCTGTACCTCAACGCCCTGATGGGTCGTGCCCGCGGCCTCAAGGGCGATCAGCGGTTCCTGGTGGACGGGACCCCCCGGGGCATCGCCCATCTGGTCACGGTGAACGATTACCTGGCCCGTCGGGACCGCCAGTGGATGGGGCCGGTGTACGAGTCCCTGGGCCTCACCGTGGGTGTGATCCAGAGCGGCATGGGGCCCCAAGAACGCAAACCCGAGTACAACGCCGACATCACCTACGGAACCAACAACGAGTTCGGCTTTGATTACCTGCGGGACAACATGGTGTTCCGGCCAGAGGACCGGGTTCAACGGGGCCACATCTACGCCATCATTGACGAGGTGGATTCCATCCTCATCGACGAGGCCCGGACCCCCCTCATCATCTCCGGTCCGGTGGAACACTCCCAGGTGGAGCAGTATGTGGAGGTCAAGCCGGCGGTGGCCGAAGTGGTCCGCAAGCAGCAGGCCCTGGTCCGCCAGATGCTCACCGAAGCGGAACGGCTCCTCAAGGAGGGCAAGGAGCGAGAGGCAGCGGTCAAACTCGTGCTGATCCGTCGTGCAGCCCCCAAGAGCCGCCGGCTCTTCAAGATCCTTCAGCAGCCCGGTCTGATGAAACTCGTGGACAAGGTAGAACTGGAACTGATGAAGGACAAACGGATCAAGGACCTGGAAGAGGACCTGTACTATGTGGTGGACGAGAAGAACCACTCCGCAGAACTCACGGAAAAGGGCCGGGCGGAAATCCATCGGCGCTTCAAGGATCTGTTTGAACTTCCGGACCTTTCCACAGCCCTGGCCGAGATTGACCGGCGGGACGATCTGTTGCCCCGGGAGAAGTTCTACGAGAAGGAACGCATTTACCGGGAATATGCGGAGAAATCTGACAAGATCCACGCCATCCGGCAACTCCTCAAGGCCTACACCCTGTTTGAACGGGATGTGGACTATGTGGTGATGGACGGCAAGGTCATCATCGTGGACGAGTTCACGGGCCGGCTCATGCCCGGACGCCGGTGGTCCGACGGACTGCACGAGGCCGTGGAAGCCAAGGAAGGCGTCAAGGTACAGGCCGAGACCCAGACCCTGGCCACCATCACCTTCCAGAACTACTTCCGGATGTACGAGAAGCTGGCCGGCATGACCGGCACCGCCGCCACTGAGGCGGGCGAGTTCTGGGAGATCTACAAACTGGATGTGGTCACGATTCCCACGAACAAACCCATCCGCCGGGTGGATTATCCGGATGTCATTTACAAAACCAAACGGGACAAGTACGAAGCGGTCATCAACGAGATAGAGAAGTGGCACAAGGTGGGGCGCCCCATCCTGGTGGGCACCACCTCGGTGGAGGTGTCCGAGATCCTCTCGCGGATGCTCAAGCGGCGGGGAATTCCGCACCATGTGTTGAACGCCAAGCACCACGAAAAGGAGGCCCAGATCGTGGCCCGGGCGGGCCAGCGCGGCGCCGTGACCATCGCCACCAACATGGCCGGCCGGGGTACGGACATCAAACTGGGGCCTGGCGTCATCCGCAATCCTGAGCAGCCGGACCTTGAGATCCAGGAGTGCGCCATCAACACCAAGAACCCCACGCCGGGCGTCACCTGCCCCCGGGATCCCAAGAAGTGCATTGAGGAGGGCGTGCCCTGCGGCCTCTATGTCATCGGCACCGAACGCCACGAGTCCCGGCGGATTGATAACCAGCTGCGGGGGCGGGCGGGCCGCCAGGGGGACCCGGGCGCCAGCCGCTTCTTCCTCTCCCTGGAGGACGACCTCCTGCGGCTCTTCGGCTCGGACCGGGTCATTGAACTCATGGAACGCTTCGGCTCCAAGGACGAAGGACCCATTGAGTCCCGTCTGGTGACCAAGGCCCTGGAGAACGCCCAGCGACGCGTGGAAATGCAGAACTTTGAGATCCGGAAACGGCTCCTGGAATACGACGATGTGATGAATAAGCAACGAGAGGTCATCTACGGCCTGCGGAACGAGATCCTGGACGGGCGGGACCTGCGGGACCTGGTGCTCAACGAGTATGTGCAGGAGATCATTGATGAAAAGGTGGACCAGTACTGCCCCGAAGGCCTGGGCCCGGAGGACTGGGACCTGGAAGGCCTGAAGGCCGAACTCACTTACTTCTTCCTGGTGGACTTCCCGGTGGTGGGGGCCTTCCGGGACCGGGAGGAACTCAAACGGTTCCTTCGGGAGCGTGTGGAGGCCGCCTACCGGGAACGGGAGGAGGGCCTGGGCGAGGAGAAGATGCGGGAACTGGAACGCATCGTGATCCTCTCAGCCCTGGACCACCACTGGCGGGAACACCTGTACGCCCTGGATCATCTGCGGGAGGGGATCCAGCTGCGGGCTTACGGCCACAAGGACCCCCTGGTACAGTACAAGCAGGAGAGTTTCCAGCTCTTTGACGAGATGCTGACCAAGATCCGGAACGATGCCGTCATGCGGCTGTTCCGGGTTCAACCACCCCCCAAGATGGTGATGCCTCGCCGGTACCGCGATCGGGTGGTGGCCACCAAGCCCTCGGTGCCCCAGCAGCGGACCGCCCAGGCGGCACCGGCGGCTCCGGGCACGGCACCGGCCGGGGTGCCGGCCGGTGGCGGGTTCCGACCCCGACCCGCCCCGGGCACCAGGGGATCTAAGAAAAAGAAAAAACGGAAGAAACGGTAAGCCGGAAAGGAGCCAGCCCCTATGGGAACTTTGAAATTTGGCCCGGCGGGGATCCCAATTCAAACCAAGAAACGGGATACCGTAGAGGGGATTAAAACCGTGCGTCGCCTGGGTCTGGACGCCATGGAACTGGAGTTCGTGCAGGGCGTCCGGATGTCCGAGAAAAAGGCCCGTGAAGTGCGAAGGGCAGCCGAGGGAGAGGGCGTCGCCCTGACGGTGCACGCCCCCTACTGGATCAACCTGAACGCCAAAGAGCCTGAAAAGGTGGAACGCTCCAAGGAGCACATCCTGGCCTCGGCCCGCATCGGCTTCATCGCCGGGGCCACGAGCGTGACCTTTCACCCCGCCTTCTACCTGAAACAGGACCCCGAGGCCGTGTACCAGCGGGTGCGGGAGGCCCTGGAAGAGATCGTGGATCGGCTTCGCACCGAGGGCGTGGAGATTGACCTCCGGCCGGAAACCATGGGGAAACCCACCCAGTTCGGTTCGCTGGAAGAGGTGGTTCGCCTGGCCCGGGAGATCCCGGGGATCAAGCCCCTGGTGGACTTTGCCCACCTTCACGCCCGCTCGGTGGGAAAACTCAACTCCTATGAGGAGTTCCTGGAGATCCTGGACCACCTGGCCCGAGAACTGGGCCCGGACAGCCTCCGGGATGTGCATTTCCATGTGTCGGGTATTGCCTACGGCCCCAAGGGGGAAAAGCATCATCTGATCCTGGAGGAATCCGATTTCCGGTACCAGGACCTGCTCCGCGCCTTCCGGGATCGGGGGGTGGAGGGCATCGTCATCTGCGAGAGCCCGAA
>CAZXAO010000179.1:0-2311 GCA_964638465.1 uncultured bacterium
AACGACCGGGCTTCCTCCAGGTTCCGGGGTTTTCCCAGGGGCTTGTTGTCCACGAAGACCACGGTATCGGCCGCCAGGTACACGCCGGGGCCTCGTGTTCGGGGCAGTTTTCCCAGGGCAGCCTGGAGGGTATCGTTGGGATGGCGGATGACCACCCGCTCCTCCTGGGGGTCCAGGCGTTCAAAGGCGTAGCCGAATCGGCGGAGGATCTCGGCACGGCGGGGTGAGGAGGAAACCAGGTAAAACCGGCGATGGGCCATTTCAGGCGCCCTCCGCCTGCAGTTTGGTTCGGATGTAGGTGGCCCGGCGGAGGTCCCGCTCCTGGGGGTCCATGTCGTGACCGAAGAGCACCTGAAGATGCGCCGGCTGGGCATAGAGCAGGATCTCGTTGAGGGTCTGGATCTTGATATCAAAGATGCGGCCCAGACCTACCCCCAGGCGGAGGGCTGAGACCAGCCGCGCGGTTTCCTCAAAGGAGATCAAGCGGGCGTGCTCCAGAAGGGCACGAGCCCGGTGGATCCGATCCTCCAGGAGCGTCGGCGACGCTTCCTCCAGATGTTGCCGGGCCTCCTGCTCCAGCTGGATGATCTCCTGGACAGTCTCCTGGAAGCGGGCCAGCAGGTCCTGTTCCGAAAGTCCCAGGTTCTGCGTGGTGGAAATCTGAAAGAGGTTCCCCACGATCTCGCTCCCTTCGCCATACAATCCCCGGACGCTGTTCCGGTGTTTCGCCAGCAGTTTGACCAGATCGGGCAGGCGCTTGGCCAGCACCAGGCCAGGCAGGTGCATCAGCACGGAGAGGCGAAGCCCCAGGCCTGTATTCGTGGGGCAGGAGGTCAGGTACCCGAATTCGGGATGATAGGCCAGGGGCAGGAGCAGCCCCAGAATCTCGCCAACTTCCTGGATCCTCTGGCTGACGGTCTCCAGGGCCAGGCCGTTGGCCAAAACCTGTACCCGGAGGTGGTCCTCCTCGTTCACCAGGATGGCCAGGGATTCGTCGGGGGTGTAAAAGACCAGGGTGTGTTCCGGCTGCTTGAGGGCGTCACGGGTGAGCAGGTGTCGTTCCACGAGCACCTGGCGCGCCAGGGAATCCAGGGGGTCCACCTCCAGGCTCCGGAGCTCCTCAAACCCGGGAAAGAGCTGCAGTCGTTCTTCCACCAGGGCTCTGACTTTGGCCCGATCCTCGCTGGAGGCCCGGCGGGCGAACCGGTAGGGTTGCAGATTTCGGGCCAGCCGGGCCCGGCTGCTCAACACGATCTCCGGATAATCTCCGGTAGTTTGCAACCACGCCGGCAGCGTTTCTACCTGTTGGCGGATGTGTTCGTCCATCCCAGTTTCTCCCGCAGGGCCTGGATCTGGTCCCGAATTTGGGCTGCCCGTTCAAAGTCTTCCCTGGCCACGGCAGCCCTCAGGTGGCGGTGCAGTTGGGCCAGTTCCTGGATCTGGGAGGTCTTTTCCGGGTCCGGGGCGTACGGGGTTCCCCGGTATCGGGCACTTCCGTGGAGTTCCCGCAGCAGCACCTGAAGATTCTCAGCGAAAGCCTCGTAGCAGTGGGCACAGCCGAAACGAAGGGCCTGAAGGAACTCCCGGTAGGTGAGGCCGCAGGAGGGGCACTCCAGGTGGGCTCCAGGTGGGGGTGGAGCAGAACGCTCGGCAAGGGACTCCTTTTCCGGAGGCGCCGGGGTCACCAGGCCGTAGGCCACCTCCAGGGCACACTCCTCACAGAGGTGCCACTCGTGGCGTTCCCCGGCCACCACCTCCACCACCTTCTGGGTGGCGGGCCTGAGATGACACCGCTCACAGAGCATGGGCGTGTTGTTTCAGGAAGGCCTGGATCCTTTTGACCATGGCGTCGGGCACGAGGCCCAGATCGTGGAGCAGGCGCGCACGATCACCGTGGGGCACAAAGGCATCGGGGAGGCCGAACCGGAGGATGGGCAGGGTTGCCCCTTCCCGGGCCAGGAACTCCAGGACGGCAGAGCCGAAGCCACCGGCCAGTACATTCTCCTCCAGGGTGATGAACACCCGGGTGCCCTGGCGCAGGAATTGGCGGAGCATTGCCTCGTCCAGGGGCTTGATGAATCGGGCGTTCACCACGGCCAGATCCGGGTGCTGGAGCCGTTCTGCGACCTCCAGGGCCGGGGCCACGAAGGACCCCACGGCCAGGAGGACCACCTCGCCACCCTCCCGGAGCACCTCCCACTGGCCAATCTCCAGGGGTTCTGGATTTTCGGGCAGGGGGACGCCCAGGCCCCGCCCTCGGGGAAAGCGGAAGGCGATGGGTCCGTCGTCGTAGTGGTACGCCGTGTAGATC
>CAZXAO010000179.1:2321-4178 GCA_964638465.1 uncultured bacterium
TACGGACCAGTTCGGCCTCGTCGCGCGGGGCCATCACCACCAGGTTGGGGATCATCCGAAGGTAGGAGAGATCAAAGACCCCATGGTGGGTTGGGCCATCGGCGCCCACCAGGCCGCCCCGGTCCAGGGCGAACCGAACGGGCAGGTTCTGCAGGGCCACATCGTGGATCACCTGATCAAAGGCCCGCTGCAGAAAGGTGGAGTAGATGGCCACAAAGGGTTTCAGACCCCCCACGGCCAGGCCAGCGGCAAAGGTGACCGCGTGCTGCTCGGCGATCCCCACATCAAAGTACTGGTCAGGCAGGTTGTCCCGGAGGTGGTTCAGCCCGGTCCCCAGGGGCATGGCCGCGGTGATGCCCACCACCCGGGGGTCCCTTTGAGCCAGGTGCAGAAGGGTCTGGCCGAACACCGAACTATAGGAGGGAGGACCAGGTTTTTTCAGGGGTTTCCCGGTGTCCTTTTCAAAGGGCCCCAGACCGTGGAAGAGCTCCTTGTTCTGGAGCGCAGGCTCGTAGCCCCGGCCCTTCTCGGTGAGCACATGGAGCAGTTTCGGCCCCTTCAGGGTGCGGACCCGCTGCAGGTAGCGGACCAACTGGGGAATGTCGTGGCCGTTGATAGGCCCGAAGTATCGGATCCCCAGCTCCTCAAAGAGGATGGTGGGGACCATCAGGTTTTCCAGGGATTCCCGGATCCGGCGAGCCAGGTCCCGCGCCCGCTGGCTGAGCCCCTGGGCGGGCAGACGGCCCAGCAGGTTCCAGACATCATCCTTCAGGCGGTTGTAGAGCCGGGAGGTCTTCAGGCGATTCAGGTACTCCGGGATGGCCCCCACATTCTCGTCAATGGACATCTCATTGTCGTTGAGCACGATGATGAGGTTGGGCTGGAGTTTGCCAATGTTGTTGAGGGCTTCGTAGGCCATGCCGCCGGTGAGGGCCCCGTCCCCGATGACGGCGACCACTTCGTAGGTCTCTCCCTGACGGTCCCGGGCCAGGGCGAGGCCGAGGGCGGCCGAGAGGGAAGTGCAGGCATGGCCGGCGCCAAAGATGTCGTGGGGGCTTTCCGTGCGCACGAGGAACCCCGAGAGCCCACCGTACTGGCGGATGGTGGGCATGCGGTCCCGGCGACCCGTAAGGATCTTGTGGGCATAGGCCTGATGGCCCACATCAAAGATGATCTTGTCGCGGGGGGAATCCAGCACATAGTGGAGGGCGATAATGAGTTCCACGGCACCCAGGTTTCCTCCCAGGTGCCCGCCGTGTTCGGAGACGACATCAATCAGAAATTCCCGGATCTCTTCCGCCAGTTTGGGCAGACGGTTGAGCGGGAGTTGCTTGAGGTCTTGAGGGCTGTGGATGTACTCCAGGAGTCCCATGGTGGGTCAATTATACGGCGGCCAGGCCCCTGAAGGGGTCCTATGCGAGGGGGAGTTCGTACGAGGGAATAAAGAGGATCCCGTGCATTTTGAGGTAGGGCTCCAGGGTGGGAGGCAGCAGGTAGGCAACGAACACCCGGAGTTGCTTTCCCCCCACCTGGTCGCACTTTTTGAGGAAGGCGTCCACCGCCCGTTTGCTCACCCGGGACTTTGCCTCGCCCAGGAGGGTCAGGGTTTCACCGTTCCGCCGGACCTGGCCGTAAATGTTGATCTCCACATAGCGCTTTCCCACCTTGAGATGGGTTCGTTTGAGGGGCCCCACCACCTCCAGACCGTACCGTTCCCGCAGGATCCTGGGAAGTCCCTGGATGGCCCGATCCTCCAGCAGATACCCCACGGTGTCGGACAGGCCCTGGAGGTGCTCCCGGGTTTTCCTGTGTTCGCCGATGAGTTTCTGGAGTTGCTCCTCGGTGCGACGCTGGGCC
>CAZXAO010000180.1:0-4171 GCA_964638465.1 uncultured bacterium
TTTGTGCTGGAGTACTGAGACGATGAACATGACCAAAGGATTCGGGCTCTGGTTGGTGCTCTTTGGGTTCCTGGTCGCCCAGGAAACAGCAGGCCAGGATACCACCGGTCAGACCACAGGCGGTAGCAACCAGCAACTGGGTGTGGAAGAGGTGAAGGCCAAGGCCGAGATCCGTATTGAGGACGCCAAAAAACCTCCCCTGCGGATTGTGCCCGACGCCTTCTCGCCCGTGGACTCGGTGATCCGGGCCAAGGAACGGCTGATTACGGTTCAGTCGGTGGCCGTGGTGGAACGCGCCATTGACCAGACGGTCAAATCCCATAGTCCCTACCTTCGGGTGCCGGTGGAGACCCAGGTGATCCAGACCCAGGTTCGGATTCCCCTGCCCAGGATCCAGCGAAAGGACATTGCCCACTGGCAGGTGGAGATCGTGAACTCGCTGGGGGAACGGGTGGCCACCGTGGAGGGCACGGGCCGCCCTCCCGAGTTCGTCACCTGGGAAGGCCGCTACGGCACCCGGCAGTGGGTGATCCCCGGGGAACCTTACAGCTACCGCCTGATTGTGGAAACCAGGGACGGGGCCAGACGATCCTTCGTGGGCACGCCCTTCAAGGTCCAGGGATTTGCCCTTCAGACCGACGAGGGGTACCGGCTTCGCGTGGCCCTGGGCCTGCTGTTTGAACCCCGTCGCAGCGAGCTCTCCTCGGGCGCCGACGATGTGCTCACCGACATCCTGAACCGCATCAAGGAACATCATCCCCAGCAGGTGGAGGTCCACCTGTACGCCAAGGACACCTACCTGATGCAACCCCGGCTGGAGGAACTCCGTCGCTCCTTTACCCGATCCCTGCCCCTGCAGTCCGGTGCCCTCAAGTTCCAGAGCCACTATCTTACGGGGAGCCCCAGTTACGAAATGCTGGAGGTGGTGGTGCGATGAGCGAAAGCCAGAAGCGGGAACAACTCCACCTGATGGTGGAGGCCCTGGAGGGTGAGGACCTGGACCTGGTGCTGGCCATCGTCCAGGAACTGCTGGAACTGCGGGGTGCGGACCTCACCGGACCGGAATCCCGGGATCGGGTGGTGTGGGAGTCCGCTACCTGGGGAAAGGAGGAGCCCTCCTCCTGATGCACGCCTCCCACATCCAGAACCCATGACACGCCGACCTCTCCCCGAAGATCCGGGTCTGCGGGAAGCCATCCGGGCCGTGCGCGACAAGAAGGGCTGGGACCTGGTGGTCCTGGACCTTCGCCCGGTGACCACCTTCTTTGACTACTTCCTCATCGCCAGTGGCCACACCGCGGACCATCTCCGGGCCATCGCCGATCGCCTGCAGGAAACCCTGGAAGACCTGGGTCTGCGGCTCCACCATGTGGAGGGATACGACCACGGCACCTGGATCCTGATGGACTTTGAGTACCTGATCGTGCACCTGTTCCGCCCCGAAACCCGGAGTTACTACAGCCTGGAATCCCTTTGGGGGGATGTGCCCTCCTGGAAACTCCCGGACGATGAAACCAAACCTGAAGAAAACCCTTGAGGCCCAACTCCGTCAGGTGATTCAGGAGACCTTCGGGGTGGACCTCCCGGTGGTCCTGGAGGTGCCTCCAGACCCCTCGCTGGGGGATTATGCGGCCCCCGTGGGCTTCAAACTGGCCCGCCACCTGAAGCAGGCCCCGGAGGCGATCCTCCAGAGATTGTCCCCCCGGGTGCTGGAAGCCCTGGCGGACTGGATTGCGGAGGCCGAGATCCAGCGGGGCTACCTGAACCTCCGACTCCGGGAAGAGGCCCTCCAGCGGGAGACCCTGCAGCTCCTCCAGGACTTTGAAGCCTGGCTGCCCCGGCTCGGCCCGCATCGCCGGACACTCCTGGAGTTTGTGTCCGCCAATCCCACGGGACCCCTGAATGTGGCCAACGCCCGGGCCGCCTCCGTGGGGGATACCCTGGTACGCATCGGCCGTTCCCTGGGGGCATCGGTGGACGCCGAGTACTATGTGAACGACGGTGGCGGCCAGATCCGGGCCCTGGAGGAAAGCATCGCCTGGCACCTGGGGGAACGACCCGAGCCCCCGGCCGACGGCTACCTGGGGGCCTACCTCAAAGAATACGCCGAACGGGTTCGCCATCTACCCTATGGCCAGCGAGCCCGACGGGTGGCCCAGCTCATCCTCCAGCAGCAGATGGAGGAGCTCCGCCACTTTGGCGTGACCTTTGACCAGATCGTGTACGAGACCGAGTTCCACGACCCTTCCGAAGAGTCCCCTGAGCTGAACCCCCATATCGGTCGCCACCATGCCTACACCCGCCAGGTGCTCCAGGCCCTGGAACGCCGGGGCCTGACCCGCCAGAGGGAGGGGGCTCTCTACCTGGAAACCCCCCTCCGGGGCGACGACAAACCCCGGGTGCTCGTCCGCTCCAACGGCCAGCCCACCTACTTCCTGTACGACCTGGCCTATCACCTGTACAAATTTGACCGGGGATACGAGGTGCTCGTGGACCTGTGGGGGCCGGACCATCTGGGGCATGTCCAGCGGATGAAGATCGCCCTGGACCTTCTGGGGGAGGCCCTGGAGCGCCCCGAGGTTTCCGGTGAGAACCTGGTGGTGCTCATCGTTCAGCAGGTGACCCTGCTCCGGGGCGGCCAGCGGGTCCGGATGTCCAAGCGGAAGGGGGAGTACTACACCCTGGCCGATCTGGTCCGGGAGGTGGGCGTGGACGCAGCCCGCTTTTTCTTCCTGCTCCGAAGCACCTCCACCCCGCTGGACTTTGACCTGGATCTGGCCCGGAAACTCTCCCGCGAGAACCCGGTGTACTATGTGCAGTATGTCCACGCCCGGATCCACAGCCTGTTGCGGTACGCTCAGGAACAGGGCATTTCCCCACCGGCCACCCCCCAGCCTGCCGACCTGGACCGGCTGACGACCCCCGAGGAGCGCCGACTGCTCCGGCTCTTTACCCTCTTTGGCGATACCCTGGTGGACACCTACGAACGTCGGGAACCCCACCGGATGCCCTATGTGCTTCTGCAATTGGCGGAAGCGTTCCATGCCTTTTACCAGAAACACCGGGTCGTGGGCGAGGACCCGGCCCTTACCCGGGCCCGCCTGCTCCTGGCCCGGGCCGTGCAACGGGTCATCCGCCACGGTCTGGCCCAGATCGGTGTTTCCGCCCCGGAACGCATGTAGCCCACCCCCTTGACCCCCGGGGGTTTTCCCTTATGTTTTAAGAGCCATGAGCGGACACCAGGAGGAGGTATCGGGCAGTCGCCCGGATTCGCCCTTACCCGCAGGAATGCGGAGAACCTATGAGTTTCGTGGCCCCAAGCCCGCCGGAGGGGTGATTCCATGAATCCATCGCCCGGCCGACCACGCTGGCGTCTTGGCCTACCCCCCCAGGTTCGCCGCTACTTCATCACCGGTCTGGTGGCCCTTACGCCATTGGTGATCACCCTGATCGTTGTCCTCTTTGTGGTGGACAAGGTGGGCGGGTTCCTGGCCGGTCTTCTCCGGTACTTTCCGGGCCTGGGCGCGCTACCGGAGTTCGTCCTCACCCTGCTGTCCTTCCTGCTGGTTCTCGTGGGCATCTACCTGATCGGGATGCTGGCCACGGCCACCGTGGGCAAGCGCGTTCTGGAATGGAGCGATCAGTTCCTGCGTCGGGTTCCCCTGATCCGGGGGATCTACATCTCCTCGCGGCAACTGACCGAGACCTTCCTGGATGACCGCCGGGCGTTCCGGGAGGTGGTCCTCGTGGAGTTTCCCCTGAAGGGCACCTACGCCATGGGGTTCATCACGTCCCATCGGACCTGGGAGGGGCCTGAAGGGGAGTACGCCAGCGTTTTCGTACCCACCACCCCCAATCCCACCTCGGGCTGGTACCTGCTGGTGCCCACGCGCCGGCTGATCCCCTTGAACCTCAGCCCAGAGGAGGGGCTGAAGATCATTGTATCCGGCGGGATGGTGGTCCCGGACAAGGAAAAACGCCGTTTCGCGGTATCCTCATCATGAGCGTGCTGGACAAGTTCGTGCAAAAACTGCTCTGGAGGCTGGCTCCCGGGCCGGAGAGTCCCCAGGACCTGACCGAGGAGATCCGGGAGGCTCTGCGGAACGAGATTCTGTCCCCCCTTGCCTACTAGATGATTGAGCGGATCCCCCATATCCAGGAAAAGACCCTG
>CAZXAO010000181.1:0-4169 GCA_964638465.1 uncultured bacterium
CGAAGGGCCGTGTATCCCGTTGACTTCCGGCAGGGGGCTGCATATCATTAACGGTCCGCCGGGGTGGCGGAATTGGCAGACGCGCATGGTTGAGGGCCATGTGGGAGCAATCCCGTGCGGGTTCAAATCCCGCCCCCGGCACTCCCTTTCATGAAACCCTCACTTCAACGCCTGATCCAGGACTTCAAGGCTGGTCACCCCCGTGCCCTGGCCCGCTTGATCACCGAGGTGGAAAACCGCGAGAACGCCCATGTGGAGATCCTGGAGGCCCTCTACCCCCGCGTGGGACGGGCCCATCGGGTGGGCATCACCGGCCCCCCGGGCGCCGGCAAGAGTACCCTGGTGGACGCCCTGGCCCTGCACCTGAAAAAACGGGGCCATCGCGTGGGCGTCATCGCCGTAGACCCCTCCAGCCCCTTTACCGGGGGCGCCCTGCTGGGCGACCGACACCGCATGACCCGGGCCACCCAGGCGGGCATCTTCATCCGCAGCCTGGCCACCCGCGGCTCCCTGGGCGGCCTCTCCGAGGCCACCCCCTTCGTGGCCGACCTCATGGACGCCTTCGGCTTTGATGTGATCCTCATTGAAACCGTGGGCGTGGGCCAGGCCGAACTGGACATCCTCCACACCTCGGACACCGTGGTGGTGGTCCTGGTGCCGGAATCCGGCGACGCCATCCAGGCCATGAAGGCCGGCCTCATGGAGATCGCCGACATCTTCGTCATCAACAAGTACGACCGCGAGGGTGCCCACCGGTTCCAGAACGAACTGGAAAGCGTACTCAGCATGCAGCCGCGGAAGGAGGGAGCGTGGACGCCCCCGGTCCTTCCGGCCGTGGCCACCCGGGAGACCGGTGTGCCCGAACTGGCCGATTCCCTGGCCCGGCACCTGGCCTATCTCAAGGATACCGGCCTGTTCCTGGAAAAACGCAAGCACCGGATCCTGGACGAGATGGAACGCACGGCGAAGGAATACCTCTGGCGGCAACTGGAAAGCCGCCTCTCCGAGGCCCTCACCCAGGAATGGCTCCAGAAGGCCCTCCGGGGCGAAGCCACTCCGTACAGCCTGGCCCGGCGCCTGGTGGACCAACTCTCCCGAAACCCCTGAACCTTCGTTGAAACCCCGGCCCCCGGCGTGTACCTTTTAACCCAAAAGGAGAGACCACCATGATCACCTACGACATGCTGAAAACCCTGCATACCATCGGCGACGGCCGCAACCCCATCGTGAGTCTGTACCTCAAGATTGATCCGGCCGGTGAGTTCGTCAAACGATGCCGGAACCTGCTCTACAACGCCCTGAAGGAAGCCCGTAAGGAAAACCGCATCTCAGAGTTCCAGATGCAACGCATTGAAGGAGACCTGCGGAAGATCCAGACCTATGTGGAACAACACGCCCCCCTCTGGATCAAAGAGGAACAGGTGCGTCAGGTGGTCATCTTCTCCTCCCAGCCGCTCCGGTTCTGGCAGGTGTACCCCCTGCCCCGCACCGCCAGGGAACGCGCCATCGTGGACCTCTCGCCCTACATCCGTCCTCTCACGCTCCTGCTGGACGAGTACAAGCGGTACTATGTGGTGCTCCTGGATCCCAAAAAGGCCCGGCTCTTTGAGATGTTCCTGGGGTCCATCCAGGAGGAAGAGAAGTTCGTGGATGTGGTGGGCCGGGTGAAAACCCCACCGCCCCGGCTCCGCCGCAAGGTGGACTACGCCATCTACAACCACTATCAACGGGTGGCCGAGGTGCTCTACGACCGGTATCGCCTGGGCCGCTTTGACCTGCTCATCGTGGGCGGTCCCCCCGATGCCGTCTCCGCCTTCCTCATGTTCCTGCCTTACACCCTCCGACAGGTGCTGGCCGGCACCTTCAAGGCCCCGGTGAACCTCAGCATCCGGGAGGCCCTCAAAGAGGCCCGGAAGATTGAAGAAGACTACGAAAAACGCGAGGAACGGGAGATCGTGGAGCACCTCAAGAACGAACTGGCCCGAAGGGACCACGGGGCCGTGGCCGGCCTCCAGGGCGTGCTCCAGGCTCTGATGGAAAACCGGGTGACCACCGTGGTGGTGTCCGAGGGCTTCGTAGAACCCGGCGTCCGGTGCCCCCGCTGCGGCTTTCTGGGCCTGGAGGAAACCACCTGCCCCGCCTGTGGCGCCCAGACGGTACGGGTCCCCGACATCGTGGACGACCTGATTGAGGAGGCCGTAGAGCAGGGAGCCCGCATTGAGCATGTCCTGGATCCGGCCCTGCTCGCCGACATCGGCCACATCGGAGCCCTGCTCCGATACCCCGAAGAGGCCGGGGAACCGGAGAGGCCCCACCAGGAATCACGCTGACTCAAAAGGCATCGGGCCGGGGACACATCCCCGGCCCCAGGGGAGTTCACACCTTCGGCCCCAGCATCTTGCGGGGATCCAGCACCTCGTTGGCCTCTTCCTCGGTGAGGAGGCCCTCCTCAATGACCACCTGCCGGACGGTCTTTCCCTCTTTGTAAGCCTTGTACGCAATCTGCGCCGCCCGGTCGTAGCCGATCCGCAGGGCCAGGGGGGTCACCAGGGCCATGCTCCATTCCACCAGTTCCTCGCACCGCTTCCGGTTGGCCTGGATCCCCCGGATGGTCTTCTCGGTCAGGGTCCGGATCCCGTTCGTCAGGATCTGGAGGGCGAAGAGGACGTTGTAGGCGATCATGGGCATCATCATGTTGAGCTCCAGGGGTCCGTTCTGGCCTCCGATGGTCACGGCCATATGGTTCCCCATGACCTGGGCGGCCACCTGGATCATCATCTCCGGGATCACGGGATTGACCTTACCGGGCATGATGGAACTCCCGGGCTGGACCGCGGGCAGGGTGATCTCGGCGATGCCCGTGCGGGGTCCGCTGGAGAGCAACCGCAGGTCGTTGGCGATCTTCATCAGGCTGACCGCCACGGTGTTCAAGGCCCCCATGAGTTCCACCAGGGCATCCCGGGCCCCCAGGGCTTCAAAGCGGTTCTCCGCCTCCCGGAAGGGGAGTCCCGTACGCTCGGCGATCCGGGCGATCACCTGGGGGGCAAACGCTGGATGGGCGTTCAGGCCGGTGCCCACGGCCGTGCCCCCCAGGGCCAGTTCCTCCAGATGGGGAAGGGTGTGGTCCACCCGCCGGAGCCCATGGGCGATCTGGGTGGCATACCCCGAGAACTCCTGGCCCAGGGTCATGGGCACCGCATCCTGCAGGTGGGTGCGCCCGATCTTGACGATGTCTTTGAACTCCTCGGCCTTGGTCTGCAAAGCCTGGTGGAGTTCCTGTAGCGCCGCCCGCAAGGGCTCCAGCTGCTCCCGGACGGCAATGTGGATGGCCGTGGGAATGACATCGTTGGAGGACTGGCCCCGGTTCACATGGTCGTTGGGATGCACCGGGTGGCGGGTGCCCAGGGGCTGGCCCAGGAGCTCGTTGGCCCGGTTGGCGATCACCTCGTTGGCGTTCATATTGGAAGAGGTGCCCGAGCCCGTCTGAAAGATGTCCACCGGAAAGTGGTCGTCCCACTTGCCCTCCATGACCTCCTCAGCGGCCTGGATGATGGCCTCCGCCAGGTCCGCCGGGATCTGCCCCAGGTCCCGGTTCACCTCCGCAGCGTACCGCTTGATGAGCCCCAACGCCCGGATCATGGGCCGGGGCAACCGAAGCCCGGAGATGGGAAAGTTCTCCACCGCCCGCTGGGTCTGGGCCCCCCAGTAGGCCCAGGCAGGGACCCGGACCTCACCCATGGAATCCTTCTCTATGCGGTACTCCTGTGCCATGGTAAGCCTCCTTTTGCCGTTCCACCTAATTATGCGGCCACCCGGCAGCTCCAGCCCTGCCCGAACCGCCTATAATGAAAAAGCATCTACAACGCATTGGCATCACCCAGGACCGCTGGATCAACCAGGTGGCCAACTACGCCCTGGTGGAGTGGAGCGACAACCAGCGCATCGGTGACCGGGCTCCCCACGAGTATGTTCCGGAAATGGAACAGCGGTTCACCCCCGAAGAACTCCGCCGGATGTACGCCTTCCACGGGTTGCCGGAAGGCTGGTACGCCATGGACTACCGGGAGTTTCTCCAGGAACGCCGGAAACGCATCGCCCGGGTGATCCGCCAGGGGTTTGAGCGCCTTGGATCACCCCTCCTCTAAGTCCGGGCCAGCCGCCGGCCCTCC
>CAZXAO010000182.1:0-4152 GCA_964638465.1 uncultured bacterium
CGGAAGGAGGCGATCCTCCGGGTGGATCCCTATAAGGTGGAACAACTCCTGCACCCCATGATTGATCCCGGATTCCGCCAGGAGCCCATCGCCCGGGGGCTTCCGGCCTCGCCGGGAGCGGCCAGCGGCATGGTGGTGTTTGACCCTGAGGAGGCGGCCCATCTCTCTGAACAGGGCCACAGGGTGATCCTGGTGCGCCACGAGACCTCGCCCGACGACATCCGCGGGATGGCCCGGTCCCAGGGGATCCTGACCGCCCGCGGGGGCATGACCAGCCACGCTGCCGTGGTGGCCCGCGGCATGGGGAAACCCTGCGTGGTGGGGGCTGAAGACATCCAGGTGGACTACGACCAGCAGGTCTTCGTGGCCCGGGGCCAGCAGGTGCGCAAGGGCGACATCATCACCATTGACGGCTCTACCGGCAGGGTATACCTCGGCGAGGCCCCACTCGTGCCCCCCGAACTCTTTGAGGAGTTTGAGGTGCTGCTCCAGTGGGCCGACGAGTTTCGGAAACTGGGGGTCCGTGCCAACGCCGACAAGCCCGAGGACGCCCGTAAGGCCCGCGAGTTCGGCGCCGAAGGCATCGGCCTGGCCCGTACCGAGCACATGTTCTTTGAAGGCCACCGAATCCGCGCCATGCAGGAGATGATCCTTTCGGATACGGAAGAGGAACGGCGACGCGCCCTGGCCAAACTCCTGCCCTTCCAGAAGGAGGACTTCAAGGGCCTGTTCCGGGCGATGGCCGGACTGCCGGTGACCATCCGGACGCTGGATCCGCCGCTCCACGAGTTCCTGCCCAAGGAGGAGGAACTGCTGGAAGAACTGGCCGAACTGTACTTTGACCTGGCCAGCGCTGAGAACCTCAAGGAGACCCGCCAGATCATTGAGCAGATCCAGGCCAAGGAGAACCTGCTCAAACGGGTGCGGGACCTCAAGGAGGCCAACCCCATGCTGGGGCACCGGGGATGCCGCCTGGGCATCACCCATCCGGAGATCACCGAGATGCAGGCCCGGGCCATCTTTGAGGCGGCCTGTGAACTCAAGGAGGAGGGCGTGGAGGTGAAACCCGAGATCATGATCCCCCTGGTGTCCACCCTGGCCGAACTGGAACACCAGGTGGAGATCGTGCACCGGGTGGCCCGGGAGGTGTTCCGGGAAAAGGGCGTGGAGGTGGACTACCTGGTGGGCACCATGATTGAGTTGCCCCGGGCAGCCCTGACGGCCCACGAGATCGCCCGCGTGGCCCAGTTCTTCTCCTTTGGCACCAACGATCTGACCCAGACCACCTTCGGGTTCTCCCGCGACGATGTGGGCAAGTTCCTGCCCAAGTACATTGAGATGGGGATCCTGAAGGACGATCCGTTCCAGGTGCTGGACCAGGAGGGCGTGGGCGACCTGGTGCGCATCGGTGTGGAGCGGGGACGCCGCACCCGACCCGACCTCAAGGTGGGGATCTGCGGCGAGCACGGGGGCGATCCAGAGTCGGTGAAGTTCTGCCACCGAATTGGACTGAACTATGTGTCCTGCTCGCCCTATCGGGTGCCGGTGGCGCGACTGGCGGCCGCCCAGGCAGCCATTGAGGAGGAACGGAAGGCCCAGGGCTAAGGGGGGGTCGTCGGGTAGGACTCCTCTGTAGGCCCCCGGTAGTTGTCAAGGGAAGCTGAAAAGCACTGGGCGTTGCCGGTGGGGCCGCCCCCGTACGGGGGCGGCCCCACCGGCACTTTGAGCCCCGGGAAGGATGGAAGAACCACTGGTTCCGGCCCTCCCGGAACCAGCCCCCATCCGGTGCTGGCCCCAGAGACCAGGAAGAGCGGGATTCCTCGTAAAGAACAATGGCCTTCTGGAACATCCTCAGGGTACCCGGGATTGATGCCTTGTGAGGGTCCAGGGGACCCTGCCCCGCAGGGATGGATCTGCCCTTCCACCGGGTCGGGAAACTTTGCAAGGCCCCGGCCTTTGTTTCTGGAAGTCCCTCTCCAGGGGAGGGCTTCTGGAGGGGCATCCTCAAAGTACCACCCGGATTCAGGAGAACGGCCTCGCCATCTGGAGGGGGCTTTTGCAAGGATTGTTCCCTTAAACCTTCCCTTGACGCAAAGGCGGGGATGGGATGTGACCCTGCCTGAATCGAGCCTCCACAGCGGGGAACCTGCCCCGTCTTGTTCATCGTTATGCCGATGCGCATGAACAAAACCTTGGCAGTATGGTTCCCCTGTCTCTCCCGTGTTCCATGAGTGTTTCCTCAAAGCCCACCGGGTGGTTCTTCGCCCCTGAAGGGGCTTGTATAATGGGGGGCATGGGAAGTCAGGGCAATCGTTAGCGGCCCTCGAGCCCGTCCTCAACCCCTGTAGGAGCGCCTTCAGGCGCGATGTACTTCCTCGTCCCGGACAGGAAAGCGGTACGAGCGCACCGCAGTCCGGAGAATTCGGAGTACGGCGACCTGTCGCCGCTTTGGTTTTAAGAAAGCGGTGCCAGGGCACCGCAGTCCACAGATTCCCTTTTCCAGGGTGGGCGTCTCTTTCCGTCAAGGGAGGGATTGGGAAGGGGTTCCGTCCGGGAGGAAGTGCATCCAGAGGGTAAGGACATCGCCCTATCCAGGGCCGCCAGGGAAGGGCGAAGTTGCCTGCATGTAACCCCCCCTTGTTGAGCAGCGAGATCACCAGGACCGGTCAGGAAGGGAAACAAATCATGGCTTCTGCAGGGGGCAGGGTTATCTGTCCCCGGGGTTCATCAGCGCATCCAGGCCCGGGGCGAGTTCGGGGAGACGATTCTGCCACTCCTGCAAGGATTGGGCCACATCCTGGTGGGCGCGTTCCAGCACCGGTCCGCGGAGGCCCAGGTTCCGGGCCTCCTGGATTTCCATGAAGGCTGCTGTTTCGTCGGCCACCCGTACCCGGGATCCCAGGCGATACCGGTCCTCGTAGGGTCCCCGCCAGGGGGTTTCCACCCCCTGCCAAGTCCCTGCTGCGGGGTCCCATCGGAGGTCCAGGAACTCGGCGTTGGCCTGTTTGACGGGTTCTAGACCCGTAAAGAGTTTGAGTTCGTAGGCCAGGTCCGGGGCCAGGCCCACCAGCAGCCGGTCCATCTCCTGGGCTTCAATGTCGCGGATCAGCTCGGCAATGGGTCGTTTCACGGGCCGGACGATGTCCCGGGTAAAGGCCTCGGGGAGATCGTGGAACAGGGCCGTGAAGAAGGTGTACTGCAGGGTTTCTGGGGACCAAGCCTCCTGTTCCAGGTACAGGAACCAGAGGGTCACCAGGGCCACGAACAGGGAGTGTCCCAGCACCGTGGTCTCTGGCAGCCGTACCACATGGGCCCAGCGGCGCTGGTATCGTAAACGGCCCAGGGCATCCACCAGGCGGCGATAGGCAGGCTGGCACAGCACTGCCACGGCCGGGGCCTGCACCTCGTAGGCCCGGCGACGGGCCCGGTGTTCGTCGGCGATCTCCTGCATCTCCGGGTCCGTGGGGTTATGGGGTTGCAGGATATGGCGGAACTCCCAGTCGGTGGCCAGGAAGTGGGCGATCTGCACGAGGAAGCCCGGGGCCGGCCGGCCATCGGCCGTGGTTCGGGGTTCCTCCTCAAACAGGAAGGCCTCCCAGCGACGGGCCAGGGGAGGACAGAAGGCCTCCAGTTCCTTGCGAATGGGGGTTCCGATCTCCTCCCGAAACCGACGCCGATACCGGGGATCGGCGTCGATCCGTCGCTGGATGGCGGGTTTGAGGTCTGTGCCCCCGGACCGGAGCAGCACGCCGAACAGCAGATGATGCACCAGTTGTTCCCAGAGTTCCGCGGGGTCCGGTCCCCAGGAAAGCCGGGCCAGCAGATAGGCGATCATGGCCTTATGGGCCTGTTTGTCCAGTTCCCAGAGGGGCACCGGACGCAGTTTATCGTTCCATCGCTGGAGCGACGCCAACCGCACCAGCCGTTGGACCAGGGCGTGGAAGGCCTGAGGGCGATTCATGGTCTCCCCTCGCCAGGCCAGTACAGGAGTTTCTGGTGCCACCGCTGGCCCCGGGAATCCCGGGCCTCCAGCAGATAAAGGCCCGGGGCCAGGCCGGAAGGGAGTTCCACCCGTAGAATTCCGGCAGGGCCAGGGGAAACCAGGAGGCGAACCTGCCGCCCCGACAGGGTCCAGAGCTGCAGGGAAGCCAG
>CAZXAO010000183.1:0-4150 GCA_964638465.1 uncultured bacterium
CCCAGCCGAAGCGCTTTCTGGTACTTGGATCCCGGGTTCTCGCCCACCACCACGAAGTCGGTCTTCCGCGAAACCGAACTGGCGGCGTGCCCGCCGAGTTCTTCCACCAGGCGTTGCGCCTCTTCACGGGTCATGCTCTTCAGGGCCCCGGTGAACACCACGGTTTTCCCCGCCAGGGGCGACGCTTTCGTCTCCTTCCGCTTCTCGGGCAGGGGCCTCATCCCGGCCTTCTGGAACTTCCGGATCACCTCCTGGTTCCGGGGTTCCCGGAAAAAGGTCACGATGGATCGGGCAGTTTCGGGGCCGATCCCGGGGATGCTCAGCAGGTCCATCTCCGAGGCCTTCATCAGGTCTTCCAGGGTTTCAAAGTGCTGGGCCAGGATCCGGGCCGTATGGGACCCCACTCCGGGGATGCCCAGGGCAAACAGAAACCGGGAAAGGGGCACCCTCTTGGCCTTCTCAATCTGGTTCAGCAGGTTCTGGGCCGACTTCTCGGCAAAGCCCGGGAGCTTCAGCAGGTCCTCCTTCCTCAGGTAAAATAGGTCCGCAGGATCCTTCACCAACCCCCGATCCACCAGCAATTGGGCGATCTTTTCGCCCAGGCCCTCAATGTCCAGGGCGTGGCGGGAGGCCATGTGTTTGAGGATTCCCTTGAGCTTGGCCGGACAGGCGATGTTCACGCACTTGTAGTACGCCCCTTCGCGTACCGTGGGGGCGCCACACACCGGGCAGTGCGTGGGAGGCTCAATGGGCCGCTCTTCGCCCGTGCGACGCTCCTTAATGGGCTTGACGATCTCCGGAATGACATCGCCGGCCCGGTAGACCAGCACATAGTCGCCGATCCGGATGTCCTTGCGTTTCACTTCATCAAAATTGTGCAAAGTGGCGCGGGAAACGATGACCCCTCCCACCTCCACGGGCTCCAGCACCGCCACGGGCGTGATGATGCCGGTGCGGCCCACCTGGTACACCACATCCAGAATCCGGGTGGTCTTCTCCCGGGGTTTGAACTTGCCCGCAAAGGCGTACCGGGGACTCCGGGCCGTGGTGCCCAATTTTTCCCAGAGGGAAAGATCGTTCACCTTGACCACGATGCCATCCAGTTCGTAGTCAAAGTCGTCCCGTCGGGCCTCCATTTCCCGGTAATAGGCGATGACCTCGTCAATACCGTGGCACAGGCGGCGGGGCTGGGAAGTTTTAAACCCCCAGGCGGCCAGGGCCTCCAGGACTTCCTCCTGCGTACGGAAGGTGATCCCCCGGACGAGGCCTACCCCCCAGGCCACGAAGTCCAGTTTCCGCTGGGCCGTGATGTTGGGGTCCAGCTGCCGCAGAGAGCCAGCGGCCGCATTCCGGGGATTGGCAAACAGGGGCTCACCCCGGCGTTCCCGCTCCCGATTCAGGGCCTCAAAGTCGGCCTTCTTCATCAGCACCTCGCCCCGGATGTCCACCCGCTCGGGCACCGGGAACCGGTCGTTTTTCAGGAGTCGCAGGGGAATCGTGCGGATCGTGCGGGCATTGGGCGTGACATCTTCACCAGTAACCCCGTCGCCCCGGGTGGCCGCAGCCCGGTACCGGCCGTCCTCGTAGATGATCTCCAGGGAGGTGCCGTCGTACTTGGGTTCCGCCACATAGTCCAGGCGCGCCTCCGGGGGCAGGCCCAGGGCCCGTTTGATCCGGGCATCAAACTCCCGGATCTCCTGTTCGTTGCGGGCGTCGTCCAGGGAGAGCATGGGCAGGGCATGCCGGAGGGTGCTGAACTCCTCACGGGGAGGGGCGCCCACCCGCTGGGTCGGGGAATCCGGCGTAATGAACTCCGGAAACTGCGCTTCCAGTTCCCGAAGTTCGCGCAGGAGCTCGTCGTACTCCGCATCCGAGATCACCGGGTCGTTGAGCACATAGTAGCGGTAGTTGTGGTAGTTGATGAGTTCCCGGAGTTCTTCAATCCGCCGTTTGGCCTCTTCTCTGGTCATGGCTGACCCCCTTGTTTGCTCATAACTTAAACCGGTGGTCAAGCGGGTGTCAACGACGATGCCCCCAGGTGGCGGCCCGAATCAGGTTCCGGCCTGAAAGAAATGGAAAGGAAAAGGAGCGTTTCCGTGCGGCCCCTCGGCTCCCTCCCCCTATCGGATCCTCCATCGGGGAAGACCTCTCCCTCAGAGAACCCTCAGAGAAACCGAACGGAACCCCTGGCTCTACCGGACTGTCCCTCCCCCGGGTGGCCACCGCAGCAGCCGGCTCAGCACGGCTTCAATCACGAGGCCATAGACCACCGACGCCACCTCCAGCACCCAGAATCCTCCCCCGGGCACGGCCGAAAGACTCAGAGGCAGGCCAAAGACCGCTCCGATCACCGCACCGTGGACCCACCAGGGCCACCGCAGGCCCGAGATCCCGATCGCCACGCCGATCAGCGTTCGGTTGGCCACTGTGGCCGCCAGGGTCCAGAAGCCAAAACCCCGGGCTGCAGCTCCCCAGGCACAGAAAAGGCCGGCGAGCACCCCCAACACCGTGGCGACTGCCAGACGCTTCATCTCATCCCTCCTTCCTTTGCCCTTAAGTCCTCAGGTCCCCATAAGGAACCCCTCTTTCATGGAAACCGACCCAGTCCTCTCCCCGGGGTCTGGACAAAGGGCAATGTCTCCACCAGTCACGATGCCCTTCCCGATCTCTGCCATGAGAGTCCCCCGTCTCGGGCCTTCCGACTCTGGTCAGGGTTTCACCAGCGTCTTCTATCCTCAAGGTTCCTGCCACCGGTTCCCCGGTCACGACCCCGTAATCCATCCCCATCTCCGAAAGATCTCGGCGGCCTCAGGGGTGGAGAGAAAATCGTAGAACTTTTTGGCGTAAGGATTCTTCTCTCCCTTATAAGTTAAGGCGACACCACAATCCCGGTAGATGACATACTCCTTGGATACCGGTACGAAGTCTGCGATGTCCGGATTCGCCACCTGCCAGATGTTCCAGATGAGCCACGCATCCAGATTTGGGTTGTGGATCCATTGGTTTTTGGCCTCCGCACTGTTGTGGGCCACATAGACGATGTTCTTCCGGAAGGCACGAAGGGTCTTGAGACTCCCCAGCCGTCCGGCCATATCCTCCCAGAGACCCAGCTGTCCGGCGCCGTTGACCACCAGGATCCGAATCCCGGGCCTGAGGAGATCCTCAAACCCCCGGATATGTTTTGGGTTTCCCTTCCGGACCAGAATACCCGAAGGCCGCAGATACAGCGGTTTCACGGTGCTCTCATCCACCCTTCCGTCCAGAAGCCATACAAAGTTCTGCATCATAAACTCGGCACCGCTGTAGATCACATCGGCCCTTTGCTTTGCTTCCTCCAGCCAGCGGTCCGTTGGTCCTTTGGTGACCACCACAGCAACACCATATCGCTGGGAGAACCGATGGGCAGCCTCCTGGATGGGCGGGTACGGTCCCCCGGGCCCATACACATAGACCGTATCCGCAGACTGCGCGAATCCCATACCCACCAGGATCCACCAGAAAACTCCGAACAGGAAGAGTTTCAGACTTTGGGAGTTGCGCATGACGACCTCCTTTGCCCTTGAATCAGCCCCGGTGCCTTCCACTTGGAAGGCACCGGGTTTCCGTTGTGCCGCTGGTGGCCACAATTGTAAGGGTTGGGTCGGGTCCACCCTCTCCAGGAGTTTCCCGGCACAGGCCCACCGGGTCCACTTCACCTGATTTCAAGATGCAACCGCCGTGTCCGGGCAACCGGCCCGTACACAATCACTCTCTATGATCCCGGATGTGGGTCCCTGGTATTCTTCCCATAACCGGGGCTGGTCTTCCTCCGGATCATCTTCGGTTTTGATATGCCGCAGCCCTCCATTGTTCCCCTCTTTCGGGGTCCCCGCGGCGAAATCTCCGATTTCGCCGCGGGGTGCCCTTTCCATTCCGCCCTGCGGAATTGGGGCGGTTCAACGAGAAGGCTAACGGCGGAGGACTACGAGTTCTTCGTGTTTCCATTCCGCCCTGCGGAATTGGGGCGGTTCAACAGGAGGAGGTGACACCATGATCAGATGCCGCAGCCCGCCAACACTCCGCCCCTCTCTCGGGGTCCCCGCGGCGAAATCTCCGATTTCGCCGTGGGGTGCCCTTTCCATTCCGCCCTGCGGAATTGGGGCGGTTCAAC
>CAZXAO010000184.1:0-4149 GCA_964638465.1 uncultured bacterium
CGGGGTCGGCTCCCATCGGGAATTGCACCTTCTGGATGGCCGGCGAGGTATCGTGCCAGGCCTTGTGGACATAGGCGGTGTCCGTGCTCACACTCAGGATCTCCGCGCCCTCCTTCTGGAACTCAGGATAGAGTTCGGCCAGTTCTTCCAGCTCCGTGGGGCACACGAAGGTGAAGTCGGCTGGGTAGAAGGCCAGCACGAGCCACCTGCCCCGGAAGTCTGCCAGGTTCACCTCTTTGATCTCGCCCTGGTGATAAACGGTGAGTTTCAGATCCGGGATGCGCTCACCTATCCGAACCATGTTGACCTCCTTTGTCGGTTTTCTTTGAGTATAGGGGGTCAGCCCTCAAAACTCAAGCGTTTCCGGCGTTCCGGAGGAGCCACAGATGGACCTCGGCGGGGCCGTGCACGCCGTGGACGAGGACCTTCTCAATGTCCGCAGTAACGCTGGGGCCATGCAGGAAGAGCCACGAGGCCGTCCGCACGCCCGGGGTCTGCCAGAAGGCGTCCAGGTCAGCGAGGAGATCTTCGGCCCTCAAGAGGACCACGAGTCGGGGCGGCAGGAGGGGCAGCCAGCGGGGCAGATCGGGGGCAATGCGAAGGACCACAGAGCCGGGGTCGGCGATGCCAAAGGTTGCATCCACCACCCCCCAGGCAGGCTCCTGATCCGGGCGATCCACCAGGGGCAGGCCGGCCTCTGTGCAGGCCCTTCGGGCCCGATTGCCACCGGCAACTCCGGGCCCGTCCGAGGACAGGAACTCCCGTAGGCGGGGCACCAGGTCTGCCGGGTCCAGGGACCGGAATTGCCAGCCCTGGGTCATCAGGGTCTGCCGAAACCGTTCCTCCAGGTTCATGGTGAGGGGTCCTCCCTGGTGGGGTCTGTCCGGTGGGGCACAAGACCTCGCTCCCGGGTCCAGGCGCGGAACGGACCGACCGAGAACAGGGGTCCGGCCAACGGGCTCCGCAGCAAGGCATCCCCTGCGGCCTGGACCGGGGGCGAGGTCATGTAAAGCGTCCAGCCCCGAAGCCAGGCTTTCAAGAGGGGCGAAAGGGCCCGGGCCTGGTTTTTTTGCCGGACCCGGAGGATCAGGGGCACCAGAGGGACCTCCACCGGACACACCTCCTGACACCGTCCGCAGAGGGTGCAGGCATAGGCCAGGTCCGGCAGGGCCTGGTGGGGGGTCCACAGGTGGGTCAGCAGGAGGCCGATGGGGCCCGAGTACACGCTACCATAGGCGTGGCCGCCCACCGTCTGGTACACGGGGCACTCGGTGGAGCAGGCACCGCAGCGGATGCAAAGCAGGGTTTCCCGGAAAACCGGATCCCGGGCCACCTCCAGCCGGCGACCGTGGAGCAGCACCACATGGATCTCCTGGCTATCGCGCGCCTGGAGGAGATGCACATAGGCCGTCTGTCGCTGGCCCGTGGCAGCCACGGGAAGGACCCGCAGCAGGCCGGTCAGGTCGTCCAGCGTGGCCACCACCTTTTCCACCGCGGTGACCACGATCACCAGGGGCGGGAGTCCCAGCGTGAGGCCGGCGTTGCCTTCGTTCTCCAGGATCACCACGCCTCCGGTGTCGGCCACCAGGAAGTTGGCGCCGGTGATGCCCGCATCGGCTTCCAGGAAGCGTTGCCGGAGCACCCTGCGGGCAAAGCCAGCCAGTTCGCGGGGGTCTTCGGTACCGGTGTAGCCCAGGTGGCGGGTAAAGGCCTCCCGGATCTCCTGGCGGCTCAGGTGCAGGGCCGGGGCCGTCAGGTGGGACGGCCGCTCGCCCAGGAGCTGCACGATCCATTCCCCCAGATCGGTTTCGGTCACCTGGAAACCCGCGGCCTCCAGGACCGGCCGCAGACCGATCTCCTCGGTGATCATGGACTTGCTTTTGACCACCCGTTGCGTCCCGTGGTCCTGCAGGATCCGGAGCACCCTCTGGCGCGCCTCGGCTGCGGAATCTACAGGGTGGACCTGGACCCCCTGGTGACGGGCCCGTTGAATCCACCGCTGGACCATGGGCCTCAGATGATCCAGGGCGAACCGCCGGGCCCGGGCCGCCCGTTGACGGTGCGCTTCGTAGTCCGGGGTGGCCTGGATTCGCTGCCGTCGCTTCTCCACAGAGACCCGCGTGTTGTGGTCCAGGGCCCGGCGGAGGGATTCCCGGGCCAGGGCCTCCCGGGCGGTTTCCCGAAAGCGTTTCATGGCATCAGGATCTCGGCCAGGTGCAGGATCCGCACCCGGCGTCCCTGTTTCCGGAACACACCCCGGAGATTCAGCAGGCACCCGGGGTCCGGTGAGGTGAGCACATCAAAGTCGTCCGAAAAGGAGAGGGCCACTTTACGCTCGGCCATGGCCAGGGAGAGTTCTGGCATCACCAGGGAGAACACCCCCCCGAAGCCGCAGCACAGCTCCTCGTAGGGGGTGGGCAGCAGGGTGATGCCCTCCAGGCGTTCCAGCAGCCGGCGGACCTCGTGGCGTCGGCGGAGTCCCCGGAGATAGTGGCAGGAGTAATGGATCTTCACCCGGTATGGAAACCGGCCGCCAAGGGCCTCCGGCCCCACCACATCGTGGAGGAACTCACTGAGTTCCAGTACCCGATGGACCTGGCCCTGGCTCTCCGGCACGAGGGTGGGCAGGTGTGTCCGCACCATGGCCACGCAGGAGGCCGAGGGGGCCACCACGAAGCCGGGCCAGCCGTTCCCAAGGAACACCTGCCACCAGCGGTGGGCCATGCGGCGGGCCTCGGGGATCCGGCCTGCGTTATACGCCACCTGGCCGCAGCACACCGGCTGCCGGGGCAGATCCACCTCAAATCCCAGGGTTTCCAGGAGCCTTCGGGTCCGGTCCCGGAGGCCGGGCCAGAACAGGTCGGCGAGACAGGTGGGAAAGAGCCGGACCCGTCGGCCGTGGAGCCCCTTTACGCCCTGGGATGGTACCGTTGGAACACCTCCTTCAGGTGCTGGATGGACAGGTGGGTATACACCTCGGTGGTGGAAAGGGAAGCGTGGCCCAGGAGTTCCTGGAGCACCCGCAGGTTGCAGCCGTTGGCCAGCAGGTGGGTGGCAAAGCTGTGGCGGAGGATGTGGGGATACACCCGTTTGCCGAGGCCGGCCTTGAGGGCGGTTTGTCGCAGGATTTTCCAGAAGCCGGTGCGGCTCAGGGGTCCTCCGCGGGCGTTGACAAAGACCCGATCCCGGGCTGGAGGCCGGGCCAGTTGGGGCCGGGCTTCCCTGAGGTATCGCCGGAGCCACTGGCGGGCGGCGTCGTTCAGGGGCACGAGGCGCACCTTTCGGCCCTTGCCCCGGATGCGTACGAGGCCCCGCCGGAGGTCCAGGTCGGGCAGGCGGAGGCCCACGAGTTCGGACACCCGGGCCCCGGTAGCGTACAGAAACTCCAGCATGGCGCGATCCCGGAGCCCCAGGGGCGTGTCGGTGTCGGGCGTTTCCAGAAGCCGAATCACCTCTGCATAGGTGAGCACCTCGGGGAGGCGTTCTGCCCTTCGGGGGGTATCCAGGAGTTCGGCGGGGTTGTGCCGGGCCCCCTCCTCGTCCACCAGGTACCGGTAAAAGGAGCGGAGGGCGGACACCACGCGGGCCCGGGTGGAGGCAGCGTAGGCCTTCCTCTGGAGGTGCTCCAGGAAGGCCAGGAGGTCCCGGGGCTGAAGGTCAGCGGGATGGCGAGCGCGTCGTTTCCTCTGGAAAAACGCCTGGAACAGGGCGAGATCTCGGGCGTAGGCCCGCACGGTGTGTTCGGAGTAGCCCCGTTCGGTACGGAGATAGTCCAGGAACCGCTGGATTTCCGGGGTGGCGTCCATTGCAGGCTTCTGGCTCCAGAGTTATAATAGGGTTCCCCCCGAGAACCTTCAAGGAGGAAAGGCAGATGACAGTACGCAGGAACCGGTCAGCGGAGAAACGGGTGCGGCAGAGCGAGAAGCGACGGTTGCGGAACCGGGCGTTGAAAACCCGGATTAAGAACACCATCAAGCGTTTGATGGCCGCTGAGAGCCGGGAAGAAAAGGAAAGGCTTCTGCGGGAGGCCTATTCGCTGATTGACAAGGCCGTCAAGAAGCACGTGCTGCACAGGAACACGGCAGCACGCAAGAAGAGCCGTTTGGCCCGACTTCTCGCTGCCTGATCACAGGTGGGCGGATAGTTCAG
>CAZXAO010000185.1:0-3604 GCA_964638465.1 uncultured bacterium
GGCGACATCACCGAACCCCTGCGGGATACCTTCTGGCTCGTCATGGACGATGGCGTGCGGCTGGAGGCGGTGCGGTACCTGCCCGTGGACCCCGTGCCCCCCGGCGGCTTTCCCGCCCTGCTCTTCGTCCACGGCCTGGGTGGTTCCATGCACACGGTGGAGCCCCGCGCCCGGCTCTACGCCCGCCACGGCTATGTGACCCTGGCCTACTCCGTGCGGGGCCAGGGCCACTCCGAGGGGCTTTCCACCCTGATGGGCCCCCGGGAACGCCAGGACCTGGCCGAAGTGGTCCAGTGGCTCCGGTCGCAACCGGAGGTGAACGACACGCTGGTCGGGGTGGCCGGGGTCTCGCAGGGCGGGTTCCATAGCTGGTATGCGGCCATAGACTCCCTGGGGGTGCGGGCCGTGGCCCCGGAGAACAGCGTGCCGCTGCGCTCGGAATCCCGGGTGCGGGCGGGATGCTACCTGTCAGCGGTCACGGTGGGCATGTTGCCCACGGAAAATGTACGCGTGGACACCCACGCCTTCCCCCTGTATCGGTGGCTCCTGGCCGACGAGTACGACTCGGTGCAGGCCCTGGTGGCCCGGGGCCGGGACTTTGATTCCACCCAGGTGGCTGCCTCCGACAGCCGCTTCCTGATGATGGCCGCCTGGCAGGACCACATCTTCTGGGCCAACCGACTGCCCGGCACCCACGCCGTGGCGCCCCACGACCCGGTGCTCTACCTGGGGACCGGAGGCCACGGCTCCGAAGAGGACCCCCAGGAGAACGCCCTCCGGGCCCTGCTCCGCTGGCTCTTCTTTGAGGCCCACCTCAAGGGCCACACCACCGCCCTGGACACCCTGCCCCGGATCCTCCTGGCCCTGGGCCCCCACTGGCGCCACCGGGCCATGAACCACTGGCCCACCACCCAGGAGTGGGACCTGTACCTCCGGGAAGACAGTACCCTGTCCCCTTCTCCCCCTGACAGTTCTTCGGTGGACAGCGTGTTCCACCTCCTTCACCAGCGGCTCTGGCCCGGGTACACCTGGCCGGTGGCGGTCAACGACTACTTTCGCCATGTGCCCCAGGCCTTTGCCCTCCGGCAGTGCACCTGGCGCAGTGCGCCCCTGGTGGACACGCTGGTGCTCCTGGGGGCTCCCCGGGTCCAGGCCTTCGTCCGTAGTTCGGCCCCCCGATTCCAGGTGAGTTTCCAGCTGTACGACGATCCCCCGGCAGGCCCTCCCCGCCTGCTGACCCAGGGCAGCACCGGGTTCCGCAGCAATCCCGACACGACTGCGTGGCACCCGGTGACCGTGGTCATGCACCTGGTCGGCTGGGAACTCCCTCCGGGCCACCGCCTGCTCCTTCGCTGGACCACGGTGAACTTTGTTGAAGAAGACTCCTCCCTGTGGGTCATCCCCTACTGGGAGGAGGGTCGCCTTGACCTGAGTCTGAGCGCCGCCCGGCCGGCCCTGCTGCGGTTGCCCCTGCTGGAACCCTACGGCGTGGCCGAGGCCCTCCAGGGTGAAACCGGTCTCCGTCTCTGGCCCCTGCCGGCGCGCACCTGGCTCCAGGTGGTCTTCCGGCCGTATCCCGCAGTGCTGGACCTCTACGATGCCGCGGGCCGTCGGCTCTGTACCTGGCACCTGGAGGCCCCTTCAGATCGGTGGTTCCTGGGGGATTTGCCTGCCGGGGTGTACTTCTTAAGGGTCCGGGGCGTCCACCAGGAAGCCCGTCGGGTGGTCCTCCTCCGTTAAGCCCCTGGAGGGGGCCTATGAGGCGCTGAGATGGGGAAGCAGGGCCACACCTTCCAGTTTGGCCTTGTACATCCGCTGGTCGGCCACCTCCAGCAGCGTGAAGATGTCGGCTCCGTCTTCAGGGAAGGTGGCGATGCCGGCGTTGACCTTCACATGGAATGCCTGGCCCCGGGCCAGGATCGGCGGTTCTAAGAGTTCAATGATCCGTTGGGCGGCGCGTTCCGCCTGGCGATAGGTGGCCGAGGGCAGCACCACCACGAACTCATCTCCTCCGTAGCGACCCAGGATGTCCCCCTTGCGGAGGGCCGACTGGAACCGACGGGCCACCTCCATGAGCACCTCGTCGCCGATCAGGTGTCCATAGGTATCGTTGATGTGCTTGAAGTTCTGAAGGTCAAACAGGATCACGGAGAGGTGGTCTCCGCTCCGGCGGGCCCGGGCCGTCTCGTCCTGGGCACGCTCCAACAGGTACCGGCGGTTTTTGAGCCCCGTGAGCGGGTCGGTAATGGACTCCTCCTGGAGTCGTTCCTGGAGCTGCAGGTTTTCCAGGATCAGGGCCAGGGTCTGGGCGAACTCCCGGAGGTGTTCCACATCCTTACGGGAGAAGGCGTCCACCTGCACCCGGGCCACGAGCAGCAGGCCCATGAGGCTCTTCTGGTGATGCAGGGGCACCACCGCCACGCTTCGGAGCCCTGCCCGGCGGAAGTGCAGGATCAGGGGGGTATTTTCGGCCTTGAAGGTGTCCGTAATGACCATGGGAGAAAGGGTTTCCAGGACCACATCCAGGCCGTTTTCCTCCAGGGAGAACCGCTGGCCACTGAACAGGTTCAGGCCCACCTGGGGTTGACGGCTGGCCGAGAGGGGGCCGGAGATGGCCTGCTTTCGGTGGATGTCCACCTGGAAGAAGGACACGAAGTGGTACGGCACCACCTCTTCCAGTTGCCGGAATCCTTCATAGATAAAGTTTTCCACCCGGGTTTTCTCAAAGCCCAGCCGGGTGATGCGGTTGAGCATTTTGACCACCTGGTCAATGACCTTGCGATCCAGGATCTGGCCCACCATCCGGGCGTAGACATGGAGCAGTTCCGTGCGTTCCTCGGGAAAGCGGGGAGACCGGCCGATGACGGCCAGGAGCCCGAGGAACTGCTCCCGGGTGTGGATCGGGAAGAAGGCCACCGATCGGGCCTCCTGATGGTTCATGCGGATGCTCTGGAGGATCTGCAGCATTTCCCGGTCCAGGCGGGTCTGCGTCTTGAGGGTTCGGAACTCGCGGATCCCGATGGTCACCGGGGTATCCCGATCTCGCAGGGCTTCCAGCAGGGTGTTGTGGCCCCGCAGATAGATCCCCTGGCCCGTCGGGTCTTTGAGGGGACCCAAGTCCGGAAACTTGAAGCCCTCAGCCTCAGCGGTGGCACTGTAGGTCAGGTAGTGGCCGGTGGCGGTCCAGAGGCGGGCCCCCAGGATGTCCTGGAAGTTCAATAACAGGGAGGTGGCCCGGGACAGCAGCCGATGGGCATCCACGGCCTCGGAGGCCGAGGTGGTCATCAACTGGGTGACGGCATAGTAGAAGTGGTTCAGGTCCTTCCAGCGGAGTCCCAGGGTGGAATAGGCCTGGGCCTGTTCAATCATTACGGCCAGGAGCATGGCCACATGCTGCAGGAACTGTTCATCGGCCTGGTCAAAGGCGCGGGGGTACACGGACTCAATGTTGATCACCCCCAGCAGTCGGCCGGAGGAGGCCAGGATGGGCACCGCAATCTCGGAGCGGGCATGGGGAATCCCCTGAATGTAGTCCTCCCGTTCCTGGACATCGTCAACGATCAGGGACCGCTGTTCCAGGGCAGCCCGCCCGGTGATGCCTTCG
>CAZXAO010000185.1:3614-4147 GCA_964638465.1 uncultured bacterium
GCCGAGGGGGATCCGGTGGTGGAGCCGGTTTTCGTACCCCTGGCCAGCCCGGAGCACCAGTTCTTCCTGTTCCGGGTCGTACAGGAGGATGGCCGGGTGATTGTACTTGGGGTTCATGGCCAGGATGGCCACGGCCCGATCCAGAAGTTTCTGCAGATCACCGGCAAAGGAAAAGACCTCGGCGATCTTGAGGAGCAACTGGTAGTCCTCGCTGGCCTTTTCCCAGCGGCGAATCCGGCGTTGATAGACGGTCCCCAGGATGCCGGAGAGGGTCCCGGCAACCATCACGAGGAGCGGGGGGACCAGGGTTTCCAGGGAGGTCCAGGAGGTCAGCAGGGTCTGTCCTACCGTGGGCAGGAGAAACAGGTACTGGAGAAAGGCATACAGACTGGCCAGGATCCCGCCCAGGATACCGTAGCCAAAGCCCGCAATGGAAACCGCCAGGATCAGGAGAGGGGTACCTGCCAGGGCCAGAAACCGGTCGCCGAAGCCAAAGGCGAACAGGAGATACAGCAGGAAAAAGACGACGGACC
>CAZXAO010000186.1:0-4090 GCA_964638465.1 uncultured bacterium
CCCCGCGAACATCCGGGTGGCCCCGGAGTTCCTGTCCTCGCAGGGGGTTCCTGTGGTCCGGGTGGAGCGGGGCGGGGATGTCACCTACCACGGGCCGGGCCAGCTGGTGGGGTACCTCTTCTTCAAACTCCGGGATTCGCTCACCCGCGTTCGGCACCTGATCCTGGCCCTGGAAGAGGCGCTGATCTACGCCCTGGCCACCTACGGGATTGCCGCCGCCAAGGATCCAGAGTACATCGGGGTCTTCGTGGACCAGGACAAGATTGCCGCCATCGGCGTGGCCGTCCACGAACGGGTCTCCTTTCACGGCTTTGCCCTCAATGTGTACCCCAATCTGGAGCACTTCCAGTGGATCCTGCCCTGCGGACTCCACGACCGGGGGGTCACCAGTATGGAGGTCCTGCTGGGAGAACAGGTTCCCCTCACCGAGGTGGCTTCTCGGGTGATCCGGGGAATGGAACGGGCCTTCGGCCTGGTGCTGGAATCCCGGAGCCTGGAGGACCTTCCCCTGGAATGAACACAAGGAGGCTGCCATGCCGCAGAGTCTGGACTACGGTTTGACCGAGGAGCAACAGCGTCTGGCCCGGATGGCCCGGGAGTTTGCGGAGCGCTTCATCCAGCCCGTCCGGGCCGAACTGGACCGGGAAAGCCGCTACCCCCGGGACATCATCCAGAAGATGGGAGAACAGGGGTTCTTTGAACTCTTCGTCCCACCGGAGTACGGGGGCCAGGGACTCTCAGTGCTCAACGCCTGCCTGGTGGTGGAACACCTGTCCATCGTGGATGGAGGCACGGCCATCTCCTACGGCGTCACGGGGTTGGGGGCCATCCCCCTGGTGCTCTTTGGCACCGAGGAACAGAAAAGACGGTACCTGCCCCCTCTGGCCCGGGGTGAGTACCAGGCCGCCTTTGCCCTGACCGAACCCTGGGCCGGCTCGGATGCCAGCAACATCAAGACCACGGCGGTGAAGAGGGGCGATCGCTACCTCCTGAACGGCCAGAAAAAGTTTATCACCAATGCTGGTGAAGCCGATTTCTACATCGTGATCGCCTCTACCCAGCCAGACCGGGGGGTGCGGGGACTTTCCGCCTTCATCGTGGAAAAAAACTTTCCCGGTTTCCGGGTGGGCCGTGCCGAGGACAAAATGGGGATCCGCGCCTCGGTTCAACGCGAGATCTTCTTTGACGATGTGGAGGTGCCCGAGGAGAACCTCCTGGGTCGGGAGGGCCAGGGATTCAAGGTGGCCATGATGACCCTGGATCGGTCCCGTCCCATCGTGGGAGCCCAGGCCCTGGGGATCGCCCAGGGGGCCTTTGAAGAGGCCGTGAAGTACGCCAAACAGCGGGAGCAGTTTGGAAGCCCCATCATCTCGTTTCAGGCGATCCAGTTTATGCTGGCCGACATGGCCATCCAGATTGAGGCAGCCCGGGCCCTGATCTACAGCGTGGCCCGCTTCATTGATTCCGGGGCCAAGAACATCTCTAAAGCCGCTGCCATGGCCAAGACCTTCGCCTCGGATGTGGCCATGAAGGTGACCACGGACGCCGTCCAGGTCTTTGGGGGCTACGGCTACATGCGGGAGTTTCCCGTGGAGAAGTACATGCGGGACGCCAAGATCACGCAGATCTACGAGGGCACCAACCAGATCCAGCGGCTGGTGATCGCCCGGGCCCTGATGCGGGAGTTCTGAGGCGTCGTGCCCCGGCTCCAGATTGCCTATCTGGACGGGCAGCGGGCGTGGCAGGCCTTCCGCGCCGGCGCCCTCTGGGTGATCCAGCATCGCGAGGCCCTGGACCGCATCAATGTGTTCCCCGTGGCTGACCGGGACACCGGGACCAACCTCGCCCTCTCCTTTCATCGGGTGCTTCGAGCCCTGGGCGCCCCGGGAAGCCGCGATCTCCGACGGGTGCTGCAACGGATCTCCGAGGCCCTGGTCACCGAAGCCCGGGGAAACTCCGGGGTCATCTTTAGCCAGTTTTTCGCTGGCCTGACCGAGGCGGTGGGGTACCGCCGGAAGATCCGGGCACGGAGCCTGGTGCAGGCCATGGAACACGCCGTCCGGCGAACCTACGAGAACCTGGAGGATCCCAGAGAGGGCACGGTGCTCACCGTCATGCGGGAGGCCGTAGCCGGCGCCAGACAGGCTGTCGGAGGGTCCCTGGACCTGGTGGACCTGCTGGAGGCCCTCCTGCAGGCTGCCCGCCGGGCCCTTCAGAGAACCCCGGATCTCCTGGATTCTCTGAAACGGGCAGGTGTGGTGGACGCGGGAGGCCAGGGGTTCGTCTATTTCCTGGAGGGGATCCAACAGCTGGTCCATCGGGGCAATGCGGCACTGCCCGACGGGGCGGGGCCTCCCGGGGAAAACGAAATCAACCTGGTCCACGCCCCCGGGACCCCTTCGTTCCGCTTCTGCACGGAGGCCGTGCTCCAGACCCCGGGACCCGCCCAGCCCCTGGCCCGGGAACTGCGGGGTCTTCTGCGGCCCCTGGGCGATTCCCTGGTTCTCTCGGCCGCCCATCGGCTTGTGCACCTGCACATCCACACCAACGATCCCGAGGAGGTATACCGGAGGCTCCGGCAGTATGGCACCCTGCTTCGCCAGAAGGCTCAGGACATGCAGGCCCAGGTGGCGGGTGAGGAACGGGCTCCCCTCGGCCTGGTGCTGGACTCCACCGGGGATGTGCCCCTCTTGCTTCAGCAGGAACTGGGGATCCAGGTGGCTCCACAGCAGATCCTGGTGGAGGGGCAGGCCTTTCTGGATCGGGTGGAGGTGACCCCGGACCAGGTCTTAGCCTGGCTCCAGGAAGGCCGTCGCCTCACCAGTTCCCAGGTGAGTCCCGCAGATATGGAACAGGCGATCCGCAGGGCCCTGGAACGCGCGGAGCAGGTACTGGTGCTGACCGTGTCCTCCCGTCTGTCAGGCACCTACCAGACGGCTGTGGGCATCGCCCGGCGGTTTCCCGGTCGCGTGTGGGTGTGGGACACCTGGTCCATCTCCCTGGGGATGACCCTCCAGGGGCTCACCGCCCTGGACCTGGCCCGGCAGGGCCGGAGCCCGGAAGAGATCCTCCAGATCCTGGAGCGGACCCGTCGGGAGGCCCGGCTCTTTTTTACCCTGCCCACCCTGAAGTACCTGATGCGGAGCGGTCGGATCTCCCGGCTCCAGGGCCGACTGGGGATGCTTCTGGGCCTTCGCCTGGTGATGGCCCTGGAGGAAGGGCGGATCGTAAAGAAGACTTCGGCCCTTTCGGAGAAAGGGATCCGATCCCGCGTGCAGCAGTTGCTGGACCGGACCCTGGATCCGCAACAGGTGTACGACATGGCCCTGGCCTGGAACACCGACCCCCGGATCCGGGAGATCCTGGAACCTTACCTGCGGAAACGCTTCCGGATCCGGCGGTTCCTGGCCACAGAGATCACCCCCGTCATCTCGCTGCACACCGGTCCCGGGGCCTGGGGCGTGTTCGCCCTGCCTGTACCCGGGGAACTGGAGGAAACTCCCGCCGGTTTTACGCCGGTGTACCGCCGATGAGGAGGTGGGAGCCTTCTCCTCTACGAAAGGTTGAGGGAGGGGAGGAAATGGCCGGCGGCGTGGTCCGCAGCCCGCTGGAGGGCCTGGGCCAGGGCGCGCTCCGGGTCTTCGGTCTTCAGGAATTCCGCAAAGAACACGCCCCCGAAGACATCGCCGCAACCGGTGGTATGACGGGCCGCCACCCGCCGGGGTGGCGTGCGGCGGACCATCCGGCCTGAAGGGCGTCGCAGACGCTCGGCCATCAGGGCACCGCGTTCTCCCAGGGTGATCAGGGCCACAGAAGGCCCGAGAGTGAGCACCATCCGGAGGAGGATCGCCAGCCCTTCATCGCCTGAGGGCAGGTCCAGGCCTGTGAGAGTGCGGGCTTCCTCCTCGTTCATTTGCACCAGGTCGGCCCAGCCCAGCACCTCCTGCCAGCCGGGAAGGGGCCGGGGGCGGTACACGCCCTCCTCGTCCACCTGTCGGATCAGACTGTGCACATCCAGGTAGAGCCAGCCCGTGGTACCCCGGGAGAGGGTGCGAAACACCTCCAGGGGGAGATCGTGGGGATGGATGTA
>CAZXAO010000187.1:0-4078 GCA_964638465.1 uncultured bacterium
CTGGCGGGGCAGCCGCCCCCTGCTCCCGGGCCGCAGGAGCACGGTGGCCGGCCAGAGGCCCGGGTCCTCGGGATCCACCCCCCAGATCTCGTTCAAAAACTGGCTGGAATTCTTCCGGAGCTGGGCCAGCCTCTGCCGATCCAGAATCTCCGCTTCAATGGCGAAACGGTGACGGAAGTAGTCCAGGAAGATGCGCAGAACCTCCTCCCTCTCCTCCGGGGAAAGGGCCTTAAGCCAGGGGATCTCGGAGAAAAGTTCCTCTCGCCGGCAGGCCTGGTCCAGCCCGTCGTACCCAATGCTGAGCAGCCCCACATCCTCCAGGTTGGGCTGGACCAGACGCCATCCCCGCTTGAGGTCCTTGTAAATCCAGTACTCCACCAGTTGCTCAAAGGTCCGCCAAACCTTAAAAGCGGCGGAACTCTGCGGATCTAACCGGGGGTCCTTCGCGATGCTCGGGAGGTCCAGCCCCATGTGGGACACCACTTCGTGGGCCACCTGGTCAAAGCGCAGTTCGCCGTGCTCCTCCAGGGCCCGATACAGGGCGGCCCGCAGGACCGCCACCTGAACGAAATCGTTGAAATGGCCCGCCTGCAGCGAGGCGTCCTGCCGGTTGTCCGTAAAGGTCAGGAGTTTGGGGAAGGCCTCCCGGCCGAAAAGGTTCAGATCCCGGGCGTGTCGCAGGATGGCAGTGGCCAGCACCGTGGTGGCCGTGGATCGACCCTCGGTGGACAGGGCCGCCAGTTTGGTGAACTCGCTCTCCCGTTTGCTGTAGTGTTCCCCACATCGCAAACAGAACCAGAGGCGCTCCGACTGCCACCACATGGGCTGGGCCCCCTCCACGGGTCCCGGTGAAACCCGACCGTCCGGGAACACCCAGATCTTCTGGGGCACCCGGTCCCGCCAGGTGGACCGGAGTCTTCCAGAGGCGTCGTACCATTCCGAGGGGAGATTCTCCTCGGGGTCCAGCAGGTCCTCCGTGGCCGGGGTCACATAGCCCGGGGTGCCCTCCTCCACCTGATCCCGGGATTCCCAGGGCAGCGGTTGGGCGGTCTGCTGAACCCGGACCACCGAGTAGTACTCCTGGCCGCACACCCGGCAGAACCGGAGGGGCGCCCAGAGCACCTCATCGCCTTCCCGCCTTTTTTCCTCCAGGCTGATCTTCCTCTGTTCCGGCGGCTCCAGGGTCGCGTAGACCGAGCGTCCCTGGCTGATAAACTGGTGCAGTTTGAAGGGCAGGAGGGGATGGCCATCGGCCCGCCGGAACCGCTGGGCATACAGCAAAACCTCCCGGAGACGGTCCCGACACTCGGCTTCGTCCCGGGTCACGATCCGGGCGAGCTCCCGGGCAGCGTCGGAAAGGGTCCGGGGGACACGCCGGCGGACCTCCCCCTGGACCTCTTCCAGCCCCAGGGCAAACTCCAGCCAGCGGACCAGGGGATGACGACGAAAGGCGCCTTCTTCCTGAGGGAGATCCTCCTCAAAGGCCTTACGGAGTTCCTCGGGCGTGGGGACGCCGCCGACGGAGATCGGCTCCAGAGTTTCCTCTATGATCTCCTCCGGCCCGATGGGATGGCCAAAGAACCGGGAAGCGAAGGCGGCCACAGCCTGGCGGCGCTCCCCGGCGGTCGCCCGGCGATGGGCCACCATGGTGGCGCTGGTGCCGATATGGATCACGGGGTGGCGGTCCAGCCGGGCCCGGAGGCGACGGATGAGCATGGCCACATCGGCCCCCTGCCGCCCCCGGTAGGTGTGGAGTTCGTCAAAGACCAGAAAGAGCGGCCCTCCGCTTCCGGCGATCAGGGGACGATCCTCCAGACGCACCATAATGAGTTCCAGCATCATGTAGTTGGTCAGCAGGATGTGGGGAGGATTCCTGCGGAGCCGCGTGCGGTCTTCCTCCCGGGTTTCGCCGGTATAACGCGCAAAGGTGATGGGGAAGTCCCGGCCCGTGCGGGATTCGTACCGTTGTTTCAAGGCCTCCAATGCCACCAACTGGGAGTTCACCAGGGCGTTCATGGGATACACGATGAAGGCAAGAGGCCGGGGCAGATGGGGGTTCCGCACCACGGCATCCACAATGGGGATGAAATAGCAAAAGGACTTGCCCGATCCGGTGCCGGAGGTGACCACGAAACTCCGGCCGTCCCTCGCCTTTTCTATGGCCTCCACCTGGTGCTGGTAGAGGTGATACGGATCCCCCTCCGGGGTGCGGAAGATCCGGGCCGTTTCCGGATGGATCACCCCCTTCCGGGCCAGCTCATCCACGGTGGCCGCCCGCCGATAGGCCGGAGAGATCTGCAGAAGGGGTTCCGGCCAGAGCCGTTCTTCCTTCAGCAGGGCCTGTTCTACAAACGCCCGGATCCGTTCATCGGCGATCTGAACAAAGGAGTGCACAAAGTCCCGATAGTCCTTAAGGACCTTTTGATGGAGATCAAAGATGCTCATATCTAAGTCCTCCAGCGAATATTATACTTCCCCAAGAAGTTTCTCCAGAGAGAGAAGAAAAAGAGAGTCATCCCTGGGGTGTTGCTGAAGTTTTGGGGTAAACCCATCTCCTGAAAAGATGAAATACCGGGCCTTCTTGGGGGAGTACGTTTCGGCGAAAAACCGCTGGACTTTCTGGAGAAGAGTACGAAAAACCTTCACGCCCACAGGGCGGCGTGTCCACTTGCACTCCCCAAAGGACCAGCTCCCGTCGCTGTGCGTTGCGATCACATCAATCTCAAAATCTCCCCTCCACTCCCGTCCAGCCCTCAGAACTGGAGGAATCTCTAATTCCTCCTCGGCGTATCGCGTGATGTACCTGAGAGCTACCTGTTCAAAGAGGGTGCCCATGTATTCCCGGATGTGTGGGGCGATAAACCGTTCGTACACCAAGTTCCCCTTTCCCGACTCAATCAGGCTGGCATGGGGGTGGACGAAGCGGAACCAAAATCTGAGGTAAGGATCCACGATGCGGTATCGCCCCTTTTTGCTGCGTTGGGGGGCCCGGGCAGTGAAGGGCACCTCTCGGGCGACCAGTCCAAGTTCCTGAAGAACCCCCAGGTATTTTGAGGTCACTGGGGCCGTAAGTCCGATTCTTTGTGCAATCTCGTTCAGTTTCGTGCATCCTGAGGCGATGGCACTGAGCACAGCCGCATAGACCCTGGGATCTCGCAGTTCCATCCTCAAGAGAAACCGGGGTTCCTCGTAGAGGTACCCCTGGGTCTGGAGCATTTCCTGCAGGAGGTTCTCTCTCAAGGGTTGATCCGTAGAGAATCGCAGCAAGTAGGCAGGCATTCCGCCCAGCATTCCGTAGGCGGTGAGTCGCTCCTCAGGGGAATAGTGGGGGAAAAAGAGGCTGGCCTCCCGAAAGTCAAAGGGCTGAAGGCGGATCTGGCCGGTGCGTCGTCCGTAGAGGGGGGATTTTTCGCCCAGGATTTCTCGCTCCATAAACCCCATATGGGAACCGCAGAGAACCAGGTACATTCGGCTGTTTTGGCCCTGGAGGTCCCAGAACTTTTGGATCACCGAGGGGAGTTCCGGGGCAGATTCGCAGAGGTACGGGAATTCGTCCAGGATCACGAGCAAACGCTCACGCCTTGCCCGCTCTCCCAGATAAGTAAAAACGGCTTCCCAGGTGGGGAAGGTCGTGACATCCAGAAGAGGATCCTGGAATACGGAGCGCATCACCTGAGTAAATTGCCGCAGGTGTTCCTGGCGGGTTACCTGGGTAGCCAGGAAGTAAAGGGTTTTCTTGCGGCCCCTTTGGGCGAATTGGAGGAGCAGCTCCGTCTTTCCTACCCGTCTGCGACCGTACACTACGATGAGTTCCGGGGACCCGGAACGCCATCGATTCTCCAGGTCCCTTAGCTCCTTTTGACGACCAATAAACCGCCGTTTCATTGCCTGTGCGAAGTTCTACTCTAAGGTATTATACTCTGGAGTAGAATGATGGGCAACTCCTCACCCCTTTCCGGGTTCCTGCAGGGCTTCCCACGCCTCCAGCACCAACAGGGCTTCCCACGCCTCCAGCACCAAACGGCGGGTGCGGTATTCGCCGTATAAACGCATTTCCTTTTCCTTCAGCACCCGGAAG
>CAZXAO010000188.1:0-4034 GCA_964638465.1 uncultured bacterium
GTATCGCCATCTAAAACAACCCGAAACCCGACTGCTGTGGGACCTGGACCTGGTGGCCCTGGGGACCCTGGCCGATCAGGTCCCCCTGGTGGACGAAAACCGGGTGCTGGCCGCCCTGGGGTTGAAGGTGCTGACCCGAACCAAAAAGGCAGGCCTTAAGGCCCTGAAACAGATCCTCGGCCTCCGGGATTCCGTGGACGCCTGGCATGTGACCTTCCTGATTGCCCCCCGGCTCAACGCCGCAGGCCGCATGAGCCACGCTCAAAAGGCCTTTCGCCTGCTCATCACCCAGCAGGGCATGGAGGCCCTGGAACTCGCCCAGCATCTGGACGCACGAAACCGCGAACGCCAACGGGTGGAACAGGAAATCCTGGCCCAGGCGGTGGAACAGATTGAGACCCACGGGTGGCACCTGGACCCCATCCTCGTGGTGGCCGGGGAGGGCTGGCACGAGGGAGTGATCGGCATCGTGGCCTCCCGGCTCACGGAACGCTACTGGCGACCCGCTCTGGTGATCTCGGTGCAGGGCGCCCTGGGCAAAGGCTCCGCCCGGAGCATTCCCGGGTTCCACCTGTACCAGGCTCTGGCCAGCCAGGAACACCTGTTTGAAGCCTTCGGCGGACACACCATGGCCGCAGGATTCCGGATCCAGCAGCACCGGATCCCGGAACTCCGGGAAAACCTCCGGGCCTATGCCTCGCAACACCTGTCCCCCGATGACCTGGTGCCCTGGTTCCTGGTGGACGGGGAGGTGGAACCCGAAGACCTGGAGTCCCTGAACCTGGAACAGTACCGCCAGCTGGCCCCCTTTGGCATCGGGAACCCCACCCCCGTGTTCCTCCTGCGATGGGTGCGCATCGTGGGGCACGCCCGGCAGGTGGGCCAGGATCATCTGGTGTTCACCGTGGAACGCCAGGGCCGGCACTTCCGCGTGTTCGCCCCCCGGGCGGGCTGGCTCCAGGACCTCCTGAACCGCCATGTGCCCCTCTGGGCCGACCTGGCGGTCACCGTGGAGGAAGACCACTACAGCCGGAACCGCCGCGTTCGTTTGAAACTCCGGGACCTCCGCATCCACTGGCACGCCACACCACCAGGCCTGCAGGCCCTGCCCCCAGGCCGGAGAAACCGGTCCTCTACCAGACCCCCTGCGCCGTCGCCCTGAACCCGAGCGGGATCCGATCTTGGCCCCCGAACAGGGACTCTGACGGGCAACAGAGGTGCCGAACCAGGCCGGTGTTCCACACGATCCCCGTGCAAACGCAAAACCCACCCCGACGATCTGGCATCCCGGCGATAGAGCACGCTTTCGGGGCGAAAACCACCCCACGGGATTTTCAGGGAAAATCCTGTGGGGATCCCGTGACAGGAAAGGGGGGCACCGTCTGGCGCTCCAGAGGGATGGCTATGGAGTGCCGGTGCCCTGGCACCGCACTCCAAAGAGGTTCCCCTTCGGGGTTGCCGGCTGGAAGAGCGGGAAGGGCACCACCCGGGAAGAGAGGAGTTCTTGTCGGAACGGGTTTCGGCGTGATGTTCCCTGAAAAGGGTTTCACAAGGGCAGGCTTTTCAAAGGGGTCTGGAACTCGCCGGAGGCCCTGGGACGATGTCAATGAGCTGCTCCGGCACATCTTTTTCCCTTTTCAAAGGGATCTGGAACCCTCCGGAGGTCCTGGTCTGTGTCAGGCGATGGGATCCGTTCCCACCAGGATTCGCCACGGAAGAGGTCCGTTTTACGGGGTTGCAGAGGTCATCTCCCCGATGACGGGGAGGTCCACTTCTGGAAGGTTCCCATCTCAGGACTCGCGGAGAGCCCAGCGGAGCAGGTCCTCCAGGGTGGTGCTGGGCTGGATTCGCTGGCGGACCCGGTCCAGGCGTTCCCGGGCCTCAGACTCCCGTAACCCCAGTTGCACCAGGGCACGGAGGGCCCGGTCCAGCAGATCCCGGGGACCTGGTGGGGTCTCCGGGGTTACCGGAAACTCGGAAAGCCGCTGTTGGAGTTCAAACACCAGGCGTTCGGCGCGTTTTTTGCCGATGCCGGGGACCCGTTCAAACACCGACCGGTCGCCCCGGGCCACGGCCTCCAGAAGGTCCCGGGCGCGCATGTGGGAGAGCAGCCGGAGGGCCAGGCCCCGGCTGACATTGGGAAGATCCAGCAGCACCTGGAACAGCCTCCGGTCGTCCTCGTCCAGGAACCCGTAGAGAACCGTCCCCCGTTCTGAGACATGCAGCAGGGTCAGGAGTTCCTGCTGTTGCCCCACTTCCTGGAGTTGCTCGTGGGCGCTGAGGGGCACCACCAGCTCCAGGACCACCTCGTTCCCATCGGGCAGACTCAGGGCCAGCCGACAGTAGGGCGGCGACTTATCCACGATGCGTCCGCGGATCCGGTACAGCATGGTGGAGTTCCCTATCCAGGGCCAGGGCGCAGGCGATGGCATCGGCCACATGGTCACTCACCGGTCTGGTGAGGCCGGTGAGTTGTTTCACCATGTAGAGCACCTGGGCCTTGGAGGCCCGGCCGTTGCCGGTGACCGCGCGTTTGATGTGGGTGGGAGAGAGTTCATGGATCGGGATCCCGTGGCGGGCCAGGGTCACCAGGGCCACGCCCCGGGCGGCGCCCAGGGTCAGGGCCGCCCGTACATTCCGGTGGTAGATCACCTGCTCCAGGGCCGCCACTTCGGGGGTCCAGCGGTCCAGCAGCTGGGTCAGAAAGCGTTCCAGGTGTAAGAGGCGTTGGGCCAGGGTTCCGTGGGGAGGCCGATACTCCTGGAGGTCAACCAGGTGTCCGCCCTCCAGCAGGGCCAGGCCCAGATGTTGGATACCGGGGTCAAGGCCGAGGATCTTCAACTTGAGGCCTGGGCCAGGGCTTCCAGGACATCCTCGGGGATGTCAAAGTTGGCGTAGACCTCCTGGACATCGTCCAGGTCTTCCAGAGCTTCCACGAGTTTGAGGACCTTTTCGGCCTGTTTCTGGTCCAGTTTTACCGTATTCTGGGGCACCAGGGTCAGCTGGGCCGAGGAGATGGGGAACTGTTTTTCTTCAAAGGCGGTCTTCACGGTATAGAACTCCTTGGGGTCGGTCCACACCTCGTAGGTATCCTCCTGCACCTTGACATCCTCGGCGCCGGCCTCCAGGGCCACCTCCAGCACGGCGTCCTCGTCTACGCCCTCGCGTTCAATGTAGATCACGCCCATTTCCTTGAATTGCCAGGCCACGGAGCCGGCTCCCGCCATATGGCCCCCGTGTTTGGAGAGTACATGTCGCACCTCACCGGTGGTGCGGTTCTTGTTGTCGGTGAGGGCCTTAATGAGCAGGGCCACGCCGCCGGGTGCGTACCCCTCGTACACCACGGTTTCGTACTTGGCCCCCTCAATTTCGCCGGTGCCGCGTTTGATGGCGCGTTCAATGTTGTCCCAGGGCATGTTGTGCTGGCGGGCGCGTTCAATGGCCAGCCGGAGCCGGGGGTTGTGCTCCGGGTCGCCTCCACCCAGTCGGGCGGCGACGGTGATCTCGCGAATCAACTTGCTGAAAATCTTGCCTCGCTGGGCGTCAACCCGGGCCTTCTTGTGTTTGATCTGTGCCCACTTAGAGTGGCCTGCCATAACGCATCACCTCCGTGCTAAGTATAGCCAAAGCCCTTCCAGTTTCAAGGCCTACCACTCCGATTCGTCGGTGGTGTAGGCCGGATACTCCCCGAATCCCATGTCCTCGGGGGCGGGTTCAAACTTCATGAAGTCCTTGAGGAAGGTGAACTTCACCGTGCCGGTGGGACCGTTGCGTTGTTTGCCGATGATGACCTCGGTGAGGCCGCTCACCTCGCTGGGTTCCCGGGTGTACATCTCCGGCCGGAACAGGAAGAGCACCAGGTCGGCATCCTGTTCAATGCTCCCGGATTCCCGGAGGTCGGCCAGGCGGGGTCGTTTGTCGTCGCGGCGGTGCTCCGGTGCCCGGGAGAGCTGGGATAGAGCCACGACGGGCACATGGAGTTCCTTGGCCAGGGCCTTGAGGGCCTGGGAGATGCCGGAGATCTCCTGAACCCG
>CAZXAO010000189.1:0-4007 GCA_964638465.1 uncultured bacterium
ATCCTGACCAAGCAGGAACTGCTCCTGGCCGTGGCCGGAGGCATCTTCGTGATGGAAGCCCTTTCCGTGATCCTGCAAGTGTTCAGTTTTCGCCGGTTCGGTCGCCGCATCTTCCTCATGGCTCCCCTGCATCACCACTTTGAAAAACTGGGCTGGGAAGAACCCAAGATCGTGGTGCGGTTCTGGATCCTCTCCATGATCTTCTCCCTCCTGGCCCTGAGCACCCTGAAGATCCGATGAGACTACAGGAGATCCGCGGGAAACGGGTGAGCATCCTGGGCGCCGGCATCTCGGGCCGGGCCGCCGCAGCAGCCCTTTCCCAGCAGGACAACCGCATCCTCGTGTCCGACCGGGCCTGGCCCCCACCCCGGATCCAGGCGTACCTCCAAAACCTGGGGGTCACTCTGGAACTCGGCGGCCACACGGCCCGCACGCTGCAGGCCGAGGTGCTTGTGGTGAGCCCGGGAATCGCTCCCCACCGGTTCCCGGTGCACCAGGCCCTCACCAGGGGTCTGCCCGTGACCACGGAACTGGACCTGGGATGGGACCGGCTCCTGGGCCCGGTCCTGGCCGTCACCGGTACCAACGGCAAAACCACGGTAGCCACATTGCTCCACCAGATGGTGCCCGGGAGCGTGCTCGCCGGCAATGTGGGCAACCCCCTCCTGCTCGTGCCCGAACAGAAACGACACCTGCCCGTGGTGGCCGAGGTGTCCAGTTTCCAACTCTTCTATGGCCGACGGTTTCACCCCCGGGTGGCCGTGCTCTTGAACCTGGCGCCGGACCACCTGGACTGGCACGGCTCGGCCGAGGCCTACTTCCAGGCCAAACTGGACCTCCTGCACCGCCTGGGACCGGACGATCTGGCCGTGCTCAACGCCGACGATCCCCGGATCCGGGAAGTCGCTCAACACCTGGAGGCCCGGGTGGCCTACTTCTCCGTACACCAGAAGGTTCCGGGAGGGTTCGTGGACGGAAACCACCTGGTGCTCCAGATGCCCCACCGCCCCAGGACAACCCTTCGCCTGCCGGATCACCCCGCCGCCCAATGGTACCTGGAGGACCTGCTGGCCGCGGCCCTGGCCGCCTACGGATTCCACGGGGACCCCACCCCCCTGCAGCGGGCCCTGGACCGTTTCCGCGGCCTGCCCCATCGGCTGGAACCGGTGGCCCGGAAGGGCGGAGTGTGGTTCGTGAACGATTCCAAGGCCACCAACCCCCACGCCACGGCCTTCGCCCTCCGGCGGGTGGCCGGGCTGGGCCCGGTGGCCCTGATCCTGGGGGGCCAGGACAAGGGCCTGAACCTGGCCGATCTCCTGGCGGCCCTGCCCCCCCAACTGGCCGGCATCGTGGCCATCGGAGAGGCGTCGGAGGGCATCCTTAAAATATTCGGCCCCCATCACCGGGTGCAACGGGCCACAACCCTGGAGGAGGCCGTTCGTCTGGCATACCAGTGGGTGAAACCCCGGGGGGTGGTCCTCCTCTCCCCGGCCTGTGCGTCCTTTGACATGTTTGCCAACTACCGGGAACGCGGAGAACGCTTCAAATATGCCGTACAACACCTCACATCGTAAGGGCTTCGCCCTGGACTACTGGATCGTCGTGATTCTGGGCATCCTGCTCAGCCTGGGGATCGCCATGTCCTTTTCCGTGGGGATGAAGGAGGTGGTGGTCTACGGTAAGGACACCTGGACCGTCTGGAGAATCATGGAACACCACCTGCTGCGCCTCATCCCCGGGCTCGTGCTGTTCCTGGCAGCACTCCTCTTTCCGGTGCGATGGTACCGCCGCGTGGTGCTTCCCTTCTTCGGGCTCATCCTGGTGCTCCTCGTGGCGGTGCTCGTCCAGCATCTGGTGCTGAAGGGAGCCTCCCGATGGCTGCAGGTCGGCGGCTTCCGGTTCCAGCCCTCCGAGTTCGCCAAACTCGCCCTGATCTGGCTCGTGGCCTGGTATGTCTCCGTTCGCGGCCGCTGGCTCCACCTCTTCTGGCGGGGCCTGTTTCCGGTGATCGGGGCCATCGGCCTGCTGGTGGTTCTCGTGGGCTTCCAGCCCAATCTGTCCACCGCCGGGCTCCTCCTGATGGTGGCCCTGGGTCTGCTCTTCCTGGCCGGCGTTTCCTTCCGGCACTTCCTGACCCTGGGAGGACTGGCCCTGGCCCTGGGCCTCGTGGTCTATGCCATCCCGGCGGCACGCCAGAAGGTCCAGCAGAAGTTTGCCCACGCAACGCGACGGCTGGACATGTTCACCCACCCGGAAAGAAACGCCAACCTCCAGTACACCTACCTGGGATTGAGCGAAGGAGGTCTCCTGGGGACGGGCATCGGCCGGAGTCGCATCAAGATCGGCCACCTCAGCGAGGCCGACACCGACTTCGTGTTTGCGGTAATCGGTGAGGAGATGGGACTCCTGGGCATGTGGGCCGTGCTCCTGATGTACCTCATCCTGGGCTGGCGAGCCTTCGCCATCGCCCAGCGACTCCAGGCCCGCAACAAGGATCCCCTGCTCTACCTGACGGCAGCGGGCATCGGCCTGGTGCTCCTGGTGTTTCCCCTGGCCCACATGGGCGTGGTGCTGGGGCTCCTGCCCCCCACGGGCCAACCGCTGCCCTTCGTAAGCCGAGGCGGGTCCAACCTCTGGAGCAACCTGATCCTGGTCGGCATCCTGCTCCGCCTGCACCATGTGGCCCAGACCGGCCGGGAGGTGTTGCCGTGAGGCTGCTGGTGGTGTCCGGCGCGTCAGGCGGCCACCTGTACCCCGCCCTGGAGGTGGCCCGCACGGCCCACGACCGCGGGCATGAGGTGTATCTCCTCCTGGGCGGCACTCCCCGGGTGCCCTTCCGGCACCAGGACCTGGGGTTCCGGGTGTTTCGGGTGGCCTCAGGCCCCATCGTGGGCAAGGGCCTGCGCGCCGCCTGGAGCGGCCTCAAAATCGGCCTGGGCACCCTGGAAACCCTGGGAATCCTGGCCCTGCACCGCTTTCGGCCTCGCGCCGTCCTCGCCACGGGCAGTTTCGCCAGCGTGCCCGGCCTCCTGGCTGCCCGGGGACTCCGGATCCCCTACTTTCTGATGGAACAGAATGTGGAGCCCGGAGCCACCATCCGCCACTTCGCCCCCGGTGCCCGGATGGTGTTCCTGAGCTTCGGGGAAACCCGCCAGTTCCTGCCAGCGGATGTGCCCACCCTGGTCACGGGCAACCCCCTGCGACGGGAACTCCTGAAAGCCCCGGAGGACCCCGTGCTGGCCCGCCACACCCTGGGCCTTCCGGAAAACGAACCGGTGGTCCTGGTCCTGGGGGGGAGCCAGGGCAGTGCCTTCCTGGCCCGCCACTTCGCCCAGGTAGCCCGCAGTTTCTCCGGAGCCTACTTCCTGATCCAGGCCGGCCGGGTGTACGAAGACCTGGTGTCGGACTACGGAGAACGGGGCGGCAATTACCGCATCGTGCGGTACCTGGCTCCCCGGGAAATGGCCCTGGCGTATCGGGCGGCCACCCTGGTGGTCTCCCGGGCGGGCGGTGGGGCCCTCGCCGAGATCGCCTACTTTGGCGTGCCCGCAGTGCTGGTCCCCTTCGCCGGCGCCCGGGGCCATCAGTACCTCAACGCCCGGGCCCTGGCTCACCAGGGCGCCGCCCTGCTGAAGGAGGAGGCCTCCCTCAGCCTGGAGGCGACACCGCAATGGCTCCAGGACCTGCTGCACCATCCCGAACGGCTCCAGACCCTGGCCCGGCAGGCCCGCAGCCGGGCCCTGCCAGAGGCTGCAGAGACCATCGTGCGAACCATAGAAAGGATCATCGGATCATGACCTCGTATGTCCCCCGAAAGTTCCAGAAGATCCACATGATCGGCATCGGCGGCTCGGGCATGAGCGGCATCGCCGAGATCCTCCACAACCTGGGGTTCCAGGTGACGGGGTCCGACCTGACGCCCTCGGCCCTCACCCGGCGACTGGAATCCCTGGGGATCCCCATCGCCTACGGTCACGACCCCGCCCACCTGGGAGACGCCCAGGTGG
>CAZXAO010000190.1:0-3947 GCA_964638465.1 uncultured bacterium
CTCAAAAAGGCCGACTACAACGAACTGGTGCAGTTCAAGCAGGAGTATGAGGCGGAACTGGAGGAGAAGTTCCCCCTGCGGTGTCCGCGCTGTGGGGCGGTGTTGACCCGGCGGAGCAGCCGGGAAGAAGGGCCGCCAGGGGCGCCGCTGGATGAACGCCTGTTCAAACTGTGAGGAGGGTTCGTATGGCACAGGTGCAATTCACTGGCATTGAAAAGAACCCCACGCTGTGGGCCAGCGGGCTCACACGGGGACAGGACGAGGGGAAACCCGTGAAGGTCTCGGCCAACGGCACCGTGGCACTGGCCAGCGGTGAGGAACGGTTTTTCGGGGTGGTCTTGAGTGTTTCGGAAGACCACCAGGTGGCCGTGGTGCAAACCCACGGGTTCGTGACGGTTCCCTACACCGGGGCTGCGCCGGCCCTCGGCTACACCGAACTGGTGGCCGATGGCACCGGCGGCGTGAAGGTGCCGACCACCGCCGGCACGGGCATTCCCTACTGGGTGGTTGCGGTGGACACCGCGAACCAGACCGTGACCTTTCTCTTGAAGTCGTGAGGAGGAAGCCATGAGTTATCCAGAGATCAAACTGGACGCCGGGATGTATGAGGAGGCGCGGAAACAGGGGGTGACCTTCACCGAGTATCTGGCCCGGCTGGAACGGGAGGTGGGCTACGAGCCGCCCCGGGGGAGCCAGCTGGATGCCTTTGAACGCCAGCTGGCGCGCTGGGGCATCGTGGTCAAGGGCCCCCAGGCGTCGCTGGTGGAGGCCTTTTACCAGACCTACGAGTCCAGCGTGCTCTTCCCCGAGTTCATCAACCGGCAGGTTCGCATGGGGTTTCAACTCGGCCAGAACGAACTCAAAGTGGAGGACCTCGTCGCCACCACCAGTCAGATCGACGCTGCTGCCTACCGTTCGCTCAAGGTGAACGACGAGGGGGAACCGGAGGAGATCCTTCGGGTGGGGGAGTTCGGGGAATTCCCGGCCACCACCCTCACCTATCAGGAGAACGAGATCAAGCTCATCAAGTTCGGGCGGCGTCTTCAGGCCTCCTACGAGGTGCTGCGGCGCACCAAGGTGGATCTTCTGGCCGTTCACCTGCGCCTCCTCGGGCTCAAGATGCGCCGGGCCATGGCCCGCTGGGGCCTGGAAGTGCTGATCAACGGCGATGGCAACGCCAATCCCGCTCCCACCGTGGGGGCGTCCAGCCCGGACACCCTCACCTATGCCGATCTGGTGGGGCTTTTCCTGGAGATCCAGGACGACGGCTACGATCCCACCCACTGGGTGGTGGACCTGACCCAGGCCAAGGCGATCCTTACCATGACGGAGTTCAAGGATCCACAGGCGGGCTTCAACTTCCAGCGCACCGGCGAGATGATCTCCCCCCTGGGCGTGACCTTGCGCCTGTTCAAATACGCACCCCAGAACCGGGTGGTGGAGTGGGACCAGAAGGCTGCCCTGGAACTCGTGGAGGAGGCCGGCGGACAACTGGTGGACAGCGACCGGGTGATTTCGCGGCAGTTTGAGGAGATCGTGATCAGCCATGTGGCCGGCTTTGCGAAGATCTACCCCGAGGCCGCCCGGGTGCTGGTGATCTCCTGAGGAGGCAAGGCATCATGGCCACCAAAAAGGAAAAACCTAAGAAAATCCGGGTGCGGATCCACCCGGGGATCGTGAAACGCCGCGGGGCCTTTTATGACCTCGGGGCAGGCCAGGCCATCGGCCCGGTGAAGGATCCCGACGAGGTGCTGGAGGTGCTGGAAACCCCCTTCGTCCGGGAGAAGATCCGAACCGGAGAACTGATCCTGGTAGGGAAGGAGGAAAAGAAATGAAACCCCTCGTCAAGGTGCTCATCCTCCTGATCGGGATCCTCGTGGGATTTCAATTGGGACAGTGGAAACACCCATCGCCCCCTCCACCGGCAGGCACCGTCACCCTGCGGCAGGTGGACACCGTGACGGTGCAGCAGGTGCTGCACGACACGGTGATCCGATTCGTGGACCGGATCCGGTTCCAGCGGGCCCAACCTGAAACGGTGCTGGTTTCACCGATTCGGGGGGATACCGTTTCCCGGTTCCTGGGACTGGACTATGCCGCTCCCCGCCTGGAAGTGTTCGTTGTCCAAAATCAGACGGCAAAGCGCCTGATTTATCGTGTTCCTCCCGTGTTCTCCCTGCGGTATGACCGGGGGCGGTTATTTCGTGAAGTCCCGGAGATGGTGGACCGAACGGGGCGTGTGGATCGGCGTGGTGTCGCGGGTGCACGAGCACGGAATTGCGTGGATGCCCACCCTGACCTGGGAATGCCAGGTCAACCGGAGGGCGCGGCTTGCCGTAGGGCTGGTGGGGTCCAGCCCCACGGTGGCCCTCACCTGGAGGTTTTGAATGCTGCATGAGTTTAGTTCCCAGGAGGTCCTGAATCTCCTGCCGGTGAACCTGACGGAGGTGGACCTGCTTTCTTACCCCAGCAGCGGGCAGAACGATGTGGTCCCTGTGGACTTCTCTCCCTATCGGCGGGTGGTGTTCTATGTCACCGGTGCCTATGGTCGCCTTTCAAAGGCCTCAGATTTCACGAGTTTCGTCAACCTTCCCCCGGGGATCCGGATGGACCTTTTACTCCGCGGAGGCGGTTCCCTCTACTTCTGCAGTGCGGATCAAAGCAAAGGGAGCACCCTGTGGGTCTGGGGGTTCCGATGATTGCCGAGAAGGTCAGGGATCGTTTGCCCCGGGTGGCCGCAGATCTGGAGGCGGTGCGCCCGGGGATCTTGGACCGGGCCGTGCAGGAGGTTTTGGCGGAGGAGCGCCTTTCGGAGCCGCTTCCCGAAGGGGAGGAAAGCCGGGTGGCGGATCGGGTGGCGTTGCGACTCTGCCAGGCCGCCCTGGACCTCTACATGGACAGGATTGAAGAGGCCCAGGCCGACGATGTCCGGGAACGCTACGCCCGGAGGATTGAGTATCTTCGGGAGAAAATGGCGCAGCTGGAAAGAAATCTGGCGGAGCGTGCCCGCCGGGAACAGGGGGGCACATCCCCCAGGCGCGTCCTCAAGGTATGATGCAGAAGACGACCTTTGAAGAACTGGTGGCGTCCCGACAGGTGCCGGTGACCTGGAAGCGATTTCAATCGGCTTCCTACGATCCGGAGTGGGACGAATACACGGACCCGGTGTTTGAGACCGTGCAGGTGCCTGCGCGGATCCTGCAACAGGAGGAAACCGAGGAGGTGCGCCGGGAGGGAACCGAACGGCAACGAAGGCTGCGGATCCTCCTGCTCGCCCGGGACCTTCCAGGAGCCATTGATCCCCGGGATCGGTTTGAGGTGGAGGGAGTGGAATACCGGATCCAGGGGATCAAAAGACGCCTCGTGGCATCGGAGGTTGTGGGCTATGAGCTCACCCTTGAAGGGTGACTGGAACGGATTGCTCCGGCAACTTCAGGGCCTTCCGAAGCAGATGACGAAGCACCTCCGGGAGGCCGTCCAGGGGGCGGCGTTTTATGTGGAATCGGTGGCCGTGGAACACCTCAGGGACCAGGACCTCCCGTGGGAACCCTTAACGGAGAGGTATCTTCGCTGGAAGTTGAAACGCGGGTATTCCGAGAAGATCCTCCTCCGCACCGGCACCTATCTGCGGGCGATCGCGGTGGAAGAGGCTCCAGGGGGCCTGGGCGCCTTCGTGGGGGTCCGCCGCGGAGTGGCCCGGGACCGGGAAGGCCAGGATGTGGTGGACATCGCCGGATTCCATGAGCAGGGGACCCGACACCTCCCTGCCCGACCGCTCTGGGAACCCACCTACCAGGAAACCCGACAGGAGGTGGTGGATCGGATCACCCGGGCGGTCCTGGAGGCACTGCGATGATGGAACAACTGTATGCACGCATTGAACAGATCCTCCGGCGGTTCCCCGCACTGGAGGACCCGCGGGCAGTGGTCCGCGAAAGTGTCCCCCT
>CAZXAO010000191.1:0-3938 GCA_964638465.1 uncultured bacterium
GTGACCTCTCCGCCCGCTACGGCCTCCGGGCCGGCGACCTGCTCCACCCGGATACCCTGTACCGCAAACTCAAAAAAAGCCTGGAGTGGAACAACCAGATCCTGGCTGCGCGTTACGGCAAGCCCCCCTTCCAGATCCAGGACATGATGGATCGGCTGGAAACCTGGGCTCAACGGTTCCGTCCCATGATCACCGACACCGTCGCTCTCCTGAGGCAATGGAGCCAGGAGGATCGGGCCATCCTGCTGGAAGGGGCCCAGGGCAGCCTGCTGGATATCTTCCTGGGCACTTATCCCTATGTGACCTCGTCCCACACCGTGGTGGGCGGTGCGCTGGTGGGTCTGGGTCTGCCGCCCGGCCGGATCCATCGCGTGATCGGGGTCACCAAGGCATACACCACCCGGGTAGGTCGGGGCCCCTTCCCCACGGAACTCCAGGACGAAACCGGTCAGCGGCTCCGGGATCTGGGGGGTGAGTACGGTGCCACCACGGGCCGGCCCCGCCGCTGTGGCTGGCTGGACCTGGTGGCTCTGCGCTATACCGCCTGGATGAACGGGGTCACGGAGATCGCCGTGACCAAAGCGGATGTGCTCACCGGTTTTCCCACCCTGCGGGTGGCCACGGCCTATCGCATCGGCGAACGGGAAACCACCTGGTTTCCCGCCACCCTGGAGGAACTGGAGCAGGCCGAACCCGTGTACCAGGAGTTTCCAGCCTGGCCCCGGGTTCTGACGGAGAACGGCGAAGTGCACCCTCACCTGGAGGACTTTTTGAGGTTTCTGGAGGGCGCCCTGGGCGTCCCTGTACGCATGCTCTCCTACGGCCCTCGCACCCATGAAGTGGTCCTTCGCAACCCTCGGTAGAAGGTTCCCCGGAGTTCCCTGGAAATCCTGGTTGATCACGGGGGGAGTGGCCCTGGTCACCGCCGGTTTCCTGGGACTCCTGGCCTTGGTCCTGGTGGTCCGGGTGATCCTGCCCGCCTATGTGCACACCCCCGAGGTGCGGGTACCGGCCATCGTGGGATTGCCTTCCGAAGTAGCCCTGGACTCGTTGAAGGTCCACGGTCTGGGGTATCGGGTCGCTTCCACTGTATATAGCGATGCGCCGGAGGGCACCGTCCTGGAGGTCTCCCCTTCCCCGGGCATGAGGGTCAAGCAGGGCAGGATCGTGGAACTCACCCTGTCCCGGGGGCATCGGCTCCTGCCCGTGCCCGATGTGGTCAACCTGGAGTTTGAAGTAGCCACCGAGATCCTCACCCGGGACGGCTTTCAGATCGGGGATGTGGCCTATGTGTTTTCCGACAGTGTGGCCCAGTATCGCGTGATCCGCACGGATCCGCCGGCGGGCGAAATGGTGGAACCCGGCACCCCGATCCACCTGGAGGTTTCCCTGGGGCCTCTCAAGGTTTCCCCGGATTCCCTCCTGCGATCCAGCCCGTCCCCGGGCTTGCAGTGAAGGGGCAAAGCGTGGATAATTGACCCAAATACTTGCTTTCTTTGATACCATCATGAGAAAAACCACGGTTTTTTCGGAACGCACGCTGAAGCCGCTGGCCTTTGCCCCCATCGGTCGTCCGGTGCGCATCGTGGAGATCCAGGGCGGGCGGAACCTGCGGAACCGTCTGGCCCATATGGGCCTCTTCCCGGGCACCGTGGTCACGGTGGAACTCCGGGAAGCCCACGGCCCGGTGGTGATCAACCGGGGCGGTGTGCGCATCGGTGTGGGCACCGGGATGGCCCGAAAGATCCTGGTACAACCCGATGAGGCCGACCTCTAAGGGGAAAGGGCACGCCCGAACCCGGGTACTGCGGGTCGCCATTGCCGGCACCCCCAACTCCGGTAAAACCACTCTGTTCAACCTCCTTACTGGCACCCACCAGGAAACCGGCAACTGGCCCGGCGTCACCGTAGAAAAAAAGGAAGGATCCTTTGGCCTGGACGATCTGCAGGTTCACCTGGTGGATCTCCCCGGGGTCTACGGTCTGAGTGCCTATACCACCGATGAGCGGATCGCCCGGGATTACCTCCTGCACGAGCACCCGGACGCCGTGATCGTGGTGGTGGACGCCACGAACCTCACCCAGGGCCTCCTGCTGACCCTGCAGATCCTGCAACTGCGCGTGCCCACCGTGGTGGCCCTCAACATGATGGACCAGGCCGAACGCGAGGGCCTGGAGATCCAGGTGGCAGAACTGGAACGGTTCCTCGGGGTCCCTGTGGTGCCCGTGGTGGCCGTTAAGGGCAGGGGCCTCGGCCTCCTGAAGAAACGACTGCTGGACACCCTGGAGCGGGTTCCCCCTGAACCCCGAATCCCGGTGGACCCCGTCTTTGAACAGGCCCAGCGGGAACTGGAAACCGTCCTGGCCTCCTCTCCCCTGGCCCATCACTATCCCCGGCCCTGGCTCGCCCAACGTCTCCTGGTGGAGGATCCCTGGGCGCTGGCGATGGTTCAGCGCGACCCGGCGTACCCCCGGATCCAGGCCCTCCTGGATCGGTGGCTCCCCGAACTCCGCCAGAAACTGGGCTCCGACCTGGAGGTCTACCTGGTGGAACAAACCTACGCCCTGCTCCACGGTCTGGTCCAGCGAGTGGTCCACCGGAAAACTACGCTGCGGCGGCGCCTTCAATTCACCCAGAAGGTAGATCGGGTACTGCTCAGCCCCTGGTTCGGGTTGCCGCTGTTTGCCATCGTCATGGCCCTCACCTTTGAAGCCACCTTCCAGCTTTCGGCTCCTCTGGTGGACCTCATCGCCGCCTTCTTTGACTTCCTGGGCCACGGGCTCCGCCAGGGGCTCCTCCACACACCTTTACCGGCCTGGATCACCTCCCTGCTGGTGGACGGAATGCTCTCCGGCGTGGCGTCCATTCTCACCTTCGTTCCCCCGATCTTCCTGCTCTTCGGCTTTATCGCCTTCTTTGAAAACACCGGTTACATGGCCCGGGTGGCCTTCGTCATGGACCGGTTCATGCACGCCCTGGGGATCTCGGGAAAGTCTTTCATCCCCATGGTGCTGGGCTTCGGATGCAATGTCCCCGCCATCATGGCCACCCGCACCCTGGAGAGCGAAAAGGACCGCCTGATCACCATCCTGGTGATTCCCCTGATGTCCTGCAGTGCCCGATTGCCCATCTATGTGCTCTTCGCCTCGGTGTTCTTCCCGGGACGGGAACCCGTGGTGGTGCTTTCCCTGTACTTCCTGGGTATTGCACTGGCCCTTGTCCTCATCAAGGTGCTCCAGCGGGTGCTCTTCCACCAGCGAGAACCGGAATCCTTTGTGATGGAACTGCCCCCCTATCGCATGCCCTACCTGCGGAACATCCTCCTCTACATGTGGATGCGGGGGCGGGTCTTCGTGAAGAACGCAGGAACGGTGATCCTGGTGGCCTCGGTGGTGATCTGGGGGTTGGCCTCGTTGCCCCCCGGGGTGGCATACGCCAGCCAGCACTCGGTGCTGGGCTGGATCGGCCAGTGGCTGGCCCCCCTGCTCAAGCCTGCAGGTTTCGGCTTCCCCGAGGCCGCCATTGCGCTGATCACCGGGGTAATGGCCAAGGAACTGGTGGTGGGCACCCTGGGCACCCTGCTGGCCGGGGGAAGCATTGAAGGCCTGCAACAGGCGTTGACCCACTACTTCACCCCCCTCTCGGCCTACGCCTTCCTGGTGATGTCCCTCATCTATGTGCCCTGCATTGCCACGGTGGCGGTGATCAGGCAGGAGACCGGGTCCTGGAAGTGGGCGGCCATAGAGGTGGCCATGACCTTCTCCCTGGGCTACCTCCTGGCCGTGCTGGTGTACCAGGTGGGCCGTCTGGTGGTGTAAGAGGGAACCTCCTGCGGGGCGGTCCCGTAAAATAGCAGCAAGCCAAGGAAGGAGGAAACTCAGAGATGGAAAGTGTAAGCGTCTTTACCGCCCTCGTCGCTGGCCTCTTCTCCTTCGTTT
>CAZXAO010000192.1:0-3914 GCA_964638465.1 uncultured bacterium
TTCCTGTTCCAGGGTGATGACGCCGCCGATGCCCGAGGCGATGATCACCCCCACCTGGTACGGATCCGCTGCCTCCAGGCGGGCGTCCTCCAGGGCTTCCGCCGCAGCGTACAGGGCGAACACCGTATAGAGGTCCTGGCGGCGCACCTCTTTGCGGCTCAAACGGCGGAGGGGATCAAAGTCCTTGACCTCACCGGCGATCTGGACGGGCAGGCCAGTGACATCAAAACGGGTGATCCGGCCGATGCCGTTCTGCCCGTTCAACAGGGCCTGCCAGTAGCCGGGGACATCGTGGGCCAACGGATTGACCGTCCCCAGGCCGGTCACCACCACACGGCGGGAACTCATGGGGAATAGACCCGCCCCCCCTCAGGCCGAGGAGGTTCCCTGGGCGTTCAGTTTGTCATAAATGTAGTCCACCACGCTCTGGACCGTGGTGAGTTTCTCCACATCCTCGTCCGGAACCTTGATGCCGAACTCGTCTTCCAGTTTCATGGTGAGTTCCACGAGGTCCAGGGAATCGGCTCCCAGGTCCTCCTGGAACCGGGCATCGGGTTTCACGCTATCGGGTTCCACTTCCAGTTCTTCGGCGATCACTTTTCGGAGAATTTCGTAGATCTCGTCCTTGGACATGGCTGCCATTCTGAACCTCCTTGCATTAAGGGCTGAAAAAGAAAAAGTGCCGGAGGGGGGACTCGAACCCCCACGGGATTGCTCCCACTGGGTCCTGAACCCAGCGCGTCTGCCAATTCCGCCACCCCGGCACTCCTATCAGGCGGTGGAATTATAACCGTCGCCTGCCCCGGGGGTCAAGCCCCCGGGGTTCCTGGTCAAGGGGGCGGGGCACTTTTCCCCACCTTAGCGGAGCACCAGGATCTTCCCCGATGTTGTCCTCTGCCCGGTGGCCAGGCGGTACAGGTACACGCCTGGTGAGGGAGGCTGGAAACGGAAAACCTGAAAGCGGGGAATCCGGTGCAGGCATCGTCCTTGGGGGTCGTAGAGCCAGAGGGTTGCGTCCCCGGAATGCTCCCGGGGAGACCACCAGAGCAGGACTCCGTGACTCAGGGGCCGGAATTGGATCTGCGGAGGAGCCGGGGCTCCCGGGCCTTCGGCCACCGGGACCCACAGGTTCTGGTACACCTGCACGCCACAGGGGCCATCGGCCACATAGGCTCGACCTCCAGCGACCGCTACATCCCGACCTCCTCCGGGCGTGTCGTAAAAGCCCACTTCCTGGGGATTCCCCGGATCTGAGAGGTCCACCACCCGAAGGCCCAGGAGACCGAGAGCCAGGTAGGCATAGGAGCCTTCCACGGCGACCCGATAGGCCCAGCCCTGGCTCCAGTCGGGTGGACGGCAGAAGCCCACTTCCTGGGGGTTGGTGGGATCCGAGAGGTCCACCACCCGCAGGCCAGCATCGCCGTCGGCCACATAGGCGTAGGAACCGGAGACCCACACGCCCGAGGCCCATCCCGGCGTACTGCAGACCCCTACCACCGCCGGCTGGGTGGGGTCGGAGAGGTCTACCACCTGGAGTCCGGCCCCGTAAGCGGCCACAACGGCGTAGGTCCCGAACAGGGCCACATCCTCGGCCAGGTCCGGGAAACCACAGGAGCCCACCTCCTGGGGGTTGGTGGGATCGGCGAGGTCCAGCACCCGAAGGCCGCCGTTGCCAGCAGCCACCACCAGATAGGCGTCGGTTCCGGTGATCGCCAGTGCATCCCCTGGGAGATCCACGCTTCCCAGCGGTACGGGATTCGCAGGATCCGAGAGATCCATCACGGCCAGCCCTGCTGTCCCCTGCGCTACATAGGCATAGGAGCCGTGGAGATACACATCCTCAGCCCACGCCGAGGTGGTGCAGGCCCCCACGGGCCGGGGCTCTGCTGCAGAAAGGTCCAGGACCCAGAGGCCGCCGCTCCCGTCCGCGACATAGGCAAAATCGTCGGCGAGGGTCAATCCCAGGGCCTGACCGGGGGTGGCAAAATGACCAATCTCGTGGGGGCTGGTAGCCTCGGCCACATCCACCACCCGGAGCCCCGATTCCTCGCAGGCCACATATGCCCCGGGGCCGTTGATCCCCACCTGGAGGGCATTTCCCGAAAGGGCCAGCTGACCGATCTCCTGGGGTTGGGTGGGGTTGGCGACGCTCACGATCCCCAGGCCGTAAGACCCTTTGGCCACATAGGCCAGGGTTCCCGAGACCTCCACCCACCGGCAGAAGCCGCTGAGGGGGCAGGAGCCCACCTCCTGGGGACTGGTAGGGTCCGAGATCCGGACCACCCGCAGGCCGGCCCCCGAAGTGATCACATAGGCCAGGCTATCCTGAACCGCCACGCCGTAGGCGTTAGAGGGGAAGGACAGATGGCCCACCTCCTGGGGCTCTGCAGGGTTGGTAATCTGGACGATGCGGAGGCCGGATCCCCTGGCCGCCGCATAGAGGTGATCCCCCTGGATCCGGAGGCAGGAGACCGCGTCGGTCCAGGAGAGGGTGGCCACGATCTCTGGGTTCTGAGGATTGGAGACCTCCACCACCTGCAGGGCTCCGAGGCCCGAGGCCTCTTCGCCGAGGTAAGCGTAGGACCCCGAAGCGGTGACACTCAGGACCCGATGCCCGGTGTACAGAGCACCGAGTTTCTCGGGGTTTGCGGCAGAGGTCAGGTTCCAGATTTCCAGTCCCCCGGGACCGTCGGCCACATACAGGCGACGGGTAGCCTCGTCGTAGAACAGTCCTTCCACCTTTCCCCGGGTTCGGATCTCGGCCAGGGGTTCGGGATTGGCGGGGTCCGAGGGGTCCAGGATGTAGATGCCCCCGCCGGCTCCAAGGAGCACCAGGTTTCGGGAGCCGTCGTAGGCCACCGCCTGGGCGGGACCAAAGGGCCAGTTGCCCAGGAAGGCCACCTGGGAAGAGTCCCAGGACGGGCTAAAGGGAGGGGGGATGTGGAGGTGGATCTTGGAAAGCGGAGGATTCAGAACTTCTGGGGTTCTGGCTGGAGATTCTCCCGGTGTGGCCAGGAGTGATCCCACAATCCACCACAGGCCCACCATTACACCCCTCATAGGACACCTCCTTCCTTCACCCGCACCTTACAGGAAATTCCTGGGGAGTTCAAGGCAGAGGGATCAGGGCAGCGGTTTTACCGTCGTCCAGGCCCTGGGGACGGTCCGGGCCTTTCCCCGGGGGTGACGCCTGTCGCAGGGGTGCCCCTTTGGGTTGATCTCTACTTTTCCTGGAGAAATTCTGTTCCCGGTGGTCCGTCCGGTTCCGTCCTTCCCCCGGCACGGGCTTCCCCGGTTGCTCCGGAGGTGTGCCTTTTCCATCGCCCTTACGGTCTGGATGGACCGAGCGAACCGTGAACGGTGAGGCGGCGAATCCTCGGACGGGTGCCCATGTGAACCCCCGGATCGTTGGTGGCCGCGCTGGAGACTCTTGAAGGGGGCAACGACACCCCGACTTCCCAAGGTCCGGTGCTGACCGCCTGGAGGGGCCCCCTTTTCGCGCCTTCCCCGTGGATGGGTCCCCTTGTTTCTCTCCGGGATCCCCCCGGGATTTTCGGAGAAAATCCCGGGGGATATCGCCCCTAAAGGGGCTTCTACGGGGGATGTTCTATGAGAGGAACCGTCCCCCTCTGTAGGAGCGGCTTCAGCCGCGATTTTCGCCCTCGACCAGAGATGAGAAAGCGGTGCTGGAGCACCGCAGTCAAGAGAGGGACCGCCGGGCAATTCCCTGGAATTCCTGTCCCCGGCCCTGTGGGAGCGTTGTTCGGCATTACGACCCCCTCTCCCATTTCTCATCCGGGGACCCCAATGCGGTTTTCGGAGAAAACCGCATTGGGGTGGGTTTTCGCCCCTAAAGGAGCTCCTACGAGAGGAGATGACGGGTAGGAGCGGCTTTAGCCGCGATTTTTCTCAGC
>CAZXAO010000193.1:0-3825 GCA_964638465.1 uncultured bacterium
AAATCGGCCAGGACTTCCGCGGCGATCCCTCGGCTGCCCTGCTGGAGGTGCTGGACCCCGAACAGAACAGTACCTTCTCCGACCACTACATTGAGGTGCCCTTTGACCTCTCCCGCGTGCTCTTCATCGCCACCGCCAACATCACGGCCACCATCCCTCCACCCCTCCTGGACCGGATGGAGGTCATTGAGATCCCCGGCTACACCGACCAGGACAAACTCCACATCGCCCGCCGATACCTGGTGCCCCGGCAACAACGGGAGAACGGCCTGGAGGACCTGCAGATCACCTTCCAGCGCAACGCCCTCCTGAAGATCATCCACGAGTACACCCGGGAGGCCGGCGTCCGGGACCTGGAACGCAAGATCGGCGCCGTGCTCCGGAAGATTGCGGTCCGAAAGGCCTCCGGCCAGCTCCAGCAACGACGCATCCTCATCACCCCCAAACGGGTGGAACAGTACCTGGGCCCACCCCTCTACTACTCCGAGGTGGCCGCCCGCCAGGGCGAAGTGGGCGTGGTTACCGGCCTCGCCTGGACCCCGGTGGGCGGCGACATCCTGTTCATTGAAGCCCTGATGATGCCCGGAGGCCGACACCTGTACCTCACGGGCCAACTGGGCGAGGTCATGAAGGAATCCGCCGAAGCGGCCCTCTCCCTGGTCCGCGCCCGGGCCGAACGCCTGGGCATTGACCCCAAGTTCTACGACAAACACGATATCCACATCCATGTACCGGCCGGTGCCATCCCCAAGGACGGACCCTCCGCAGGCATCGCACTGTTCACCGCCCTCGTGTCCCTGCTTACCCGGGTGCCGGTGGACCCCCACATCGCCATGACCGGCGAGATCACCCTCCGGGGCCGGGTGATGCCCGTGGGCGGCATCAAGGAAAAGGTCCTGGCTGCCCACCGAGCAGGCATCCGTACCGTGATCCTTCCCCGATGGAACGAAAAGGACCTCCGCGACATCCCCAACCCTGTGCGCCAGTCCCTGGAGTTCGTGTTCGTGGACCATGTGGACCAGGTGCTCCAGTACATCTTCGGCGACCGCCTGCCCGTGAACCGCCGTCGCCACAGCCAGGCAAGGACCTCCCCGAATGCCCCGGCGTCGCGTTGAGGGTCGGATCACCAGCCTGCCCAACCTCCTCTCCCTCGTCCGGTTGGGGCTGCTGCCCGGCTTCGCCCTGGCCTTAGTGCACCAGCGCCCTACTCTGGCCCTGGGGGTGCTGGCCCTCATGGCCCTCACCGACGCCCTGGACGGCCACCTGGCCCGCCGATGGCACCAGGTGAGCACCCTGGGCAAGATCCTGGACCATGTGATTGACAAGGTCATCATCTTGACCACCACCCTGCTCCTCATCCGGTACCGGGATCTACCCGCCTGGGTCTTCTGGCTCATCCTCACCCGCGAGGTCCTCACCATCCTGGCCACCGCCTACATGTTCTACCGCCACGGAGTCATGGGCCAGTCCAGCAAACTGGGCCGGGCCACCGGTGTGGCCATGGCCGTGACCCTGGTCTTTTACCTGTTTGAGTGGCCCTACCGTACCGGGCTGCTCTACACCACGCTGAGCCTCGCGCTCCTGGCCTCCCTGAACTACCTCCGCCTCTACGCCCGGTGGCTGCCCGGCCTGGACCAGCGACCCCATCCCTAACCCCCAGACCGGTCCTGGGCCTGGGGAGACCGTACCCTTCCCACCCTGCGGATCGTCCCCGGACACCGGGGCCTCTTCCTTCGGACAGCTTCAGGAACCGGCAGCCAGGCATCAGGGTGTCCTCACCACTTGACGAAAACATCGGGCGAAATAGCCGTTGGAATCCTCTGGCCCTCCATCTGCACGCCCGTGGGGAACGGCAGCCCGCCGGTTTTCGGTCCGTTGTGCCCACCTGAAAAGACCGTCCGCTCACGGGGAACCGCGGCCTTCCATCCGTGGGACAGGCGGTCAATCTCTGGGGGGCCGGCCTTCGGTACCCCTGGGCAGACTCCGGGGTGGGCACCTTCCCCATCCCCTGCAATTCCCGGGCTGTCCCGCGCTTCCTTTGGTGGTCTTCGCGTGCGTCTCTCCCCCTACGCGCATCCCGAGATTCTGGCATATGCGATGCCTTTCAACCCATCCAACGGGTTCGTCTCCCCCCTATGGGCGTCCCAGGCCCTCCCCGTCCTTGACCTCCCCACCCTTTTGGTTTATGATGCAAACTGAACTTCATCAAAAACCCGTTGAGGAGGTAGAAATGGCACAGGAACCAAACCTCCAGACCCTGCGGCAGAAGGCCCGCCAGGGGTGGTGGCAGGATGGCCTCACAGAACTCACCACCGGCGTCGTGCTCCTGTACACCGGGGGGACCGGCTACCTGATGGAAACGGCTGCCCCGCCGGGAAAGACGCTCTGGACCCTGCTCTGGGTGCTGGGCACGGTGGCCCTCCCCCTGCTGGGAGGCAGGGTTCTGCGAAAAATGAAGGCCCGATGGGTCTGGCCGTACTCCGGGTATGTGAAACCCCGCCAGCACCCCCTGAACCCCCTGCGGATCCTGACCGCCCTGCTCCTGATCGCTGGCGCCCTGGCAACCCTCTTACACTGGACAGGCCTGTGGGCAACCGGCCTGGGCCTGAGCCTGTTCCTGGGGGTAAACGTCGGCAGACCCACGGGTCAGGCCCGGTTCTACACCCTGGGCATCCTCATCCTCCTTCTGAGCCTGTTCCTGGAGATCTCCTCCCTGACGCCGGCTCAGGGGTTCTTCCTGCTCCTGATGGGTGCTGGTGTTCTCCTTGGGGCCACAGGCCTCTGGACCTGGACCCGGTATCGCACGAAAACCGGAGGCGGGGTGGCCGATGGTTGAGAATGAGAATCTTTATCAGGAAACCACCCACCTGGACCGCCTGGTCCACGAGCCTGCCCGTCTGGCCCTGCTGGCTGTCCTCTACGAGGTGGAGGAGGCCGACTTTCTGTACCTGCTCCGGCTTACGGGCCTCACCAAGGGCAACCTTTCCGCCCATCTGGCCAAACTGGAACAGGCCGGCTATGTGGAGGTGAAAAAGCGCTTCCTGGGAAAACGCCCGAACACCCTGTGTCGCCTCACACCGCAGGGACGCCAGGCCTTTGAGAGTTATCTTCAGTGGATGAAACGCTTTAGCCAGCAGGTCCGGTCCCCATAGTCCTTCCCCCGGCTCTGACCCCCGAAACCGAAGCGTCCCCGGGTGCCTCATTGCAGTGGGGGAAGGGCTCCCTTATAGTTTGGCCGTGGCAAAAAATCCCCACAGGAAACCAAGAAAACCCAAGGCAGATCGGATCCCCTCGCCCCCACGGGGCACTCCCCACCACCCGGACCTCACGCTCCCCTTCCTCTGGATCCTCCTGGGCCTTCTGGTGCTCACCCTGGTGCTCTATTACCGGGTGCTCTCCCCCCGCTGGATGATCGCCGCCACGGACCAGCTCACCGCCGGCGTCTTTTTCCGCGAGTTCCAGGCCCGGGTGCTCCGGCAACTCCATACCTTCCCCCTGTGGAACCCCTACATCTTCTCCGGAATCCCCTTCATTGACGCCCTGCACGGCGACATGTTCTACCTCACCGCCCTGTTTCGCCTGGTGTTCCCCACCCATGTGGTGCTGAACTACACCTTTATCCTGCACACCTTCCTGGCCGGGGTCCTCGCCTACCTGCTGTTCCGTACCCTCGTGCCCCGGCGGGTGCTCGCCCTGCTCCTGGCCCTGGCCTACATGTACTCGGCCAACCTGGTGTCCCTCGCCTTCCCCGGGCACGACGGCAAGGCCGTGGCCATCGCCTTCTTCCCCCTGCTCTTCCTGCTCACCTACCGGGGACTCCGCACC
>CAZXAO010000194.1:0-3823 GCA_964638465.1 uncultured bacterium
GCCAAAGCCCCCGGGCCGGGGCTCCGGATCGTGTTTTTCTTCGAGGTCCCCCTGGGATTTTCCCTGAAAATCCCCCGGGGTGGGTTTTGCCCCCAAAGGGGCTCCTGTGGGAGACCCTCAAGGGATTCCGCAGGGGTGGAAATTTCCGTGGAGGCCTGGGCCGGATTATGGGGTAGACCGCCGGCGGGCCAGGGCCTCCAGGGCCGTGAGATCCTCGGGCTCGTCCAGGTCCAGCACGACGCCAGGGTCGCCGGTTTCCACCAGGGTCAGGGGATGGCTCCGCACAAAGGTCCGGAGGGTTTCCCCGTCCGGCCAGTTCAGGATCTCGGGCACCAGGGTACCTCGTACCAGCAACGGATGGCCCTTGCGGCCCCGGTAGGTGGGCACCACCAGGGTACCCCGGCTCTGGAGCAGGATCCGCAGGGTCGCCGGCTGCACCAGGGGATGGTCTGCCGGGTGCACGAACACCCATTGGGTCCCGGACTGCACTGCCCGCAAACCGGCCTTCACCGAGGAGAACATCCCCTCCCGATACGCCGGGTTCTCCACCAGTTCTACAGGGAAGGGGGCGAGCAGGGCCTTCAGGTCGGCAAAGCGGTGTCCGCCTACCACGATCACCCGTTGGCTGACCGCGAGGAAGGCCTGGACAGTCCAGTGGATCATCGGCTGGCCTGCCAGGGGTACCGCGGGTTTCCAGGAGGGCATCCGGCGGGACTCGCCGGCCGCCAGGATCACGCTCTCAACCCTCTCCACGGAACAAATCCTCCGGGCTCTGGATGGCGGGGGGCAGCGGGGGAACGCCCTGCCGGGCCGCCGCAATGTCCTTCAGGCCGTGACCGGTGATGAGGAGCACCACAGCCTCGTTGCGGGGGATCTGGTCGTGTACCCGGAGAAAGCCCGCCAGGGCAGCCGCGGCGGCGGGTTCGGCAAAGAGGCCTGCTCGAGAGGCCAAAAGGTGCTGGGCTTGAAGGATCTCCTCGTCGGAAACCACCACGGCTTCGCCGTGGTACCTCTGGAGCAGACGCAGGGCGTAGTAGCCGTTACGGGGCACGGCCACGGCGATGGAGTCGGCCACGGTCCGGGCAGGCTCAGGCTCAGCGAAGCCACCCTGCCGCAGGGCCCGGGCCAGGGCCTGGCTGCCCTCGGCCTGTACGGCATACACCCGGGGCATCTCGGCCAACAGGCCCGCCTCCAGCAGGTCCTCCAGGCCCCGGTACACCCCGGCCAGGATGACGCCGTCACCCGTGGGGACAAAGAGATGTCGGGGAGGTTCCGGCATTTGGAGCCCCAGTTCCAGGGCCACGGTCTTTTTGCCTTCAATCGTGAGAGGGTTGTAGGCGGTGTTCCGGCTCAAGGAGCCGGTGCGTTGACTGTAGGCCAGGGAGAGGTCGTAGGCGTCGTCGTAGGTCCCTCGCACGGGTACCACCCGGGCGCCGTACTGCAGGGCCTGAACCAGTTTTGCGGGGGGCGCCGAGGCCGGGATCAGGAGGGTGACCCGAAGGCCGGCGGCGGCGCCGATGCCGGCCATGGAGGAACCGGCATTCCCGGTGGAGGCTACGGTGATCTCCTTGAGGCCGTGTTGTCGGGCGAAAGCGGCCACCAGGGCTGAGGCCCGATCCTTAAGGGACGCCGTAGGGTTCCGGGTATCGTCCTTGAGGTAGAGCCGGGGGAAATCCAGGTACTGGCGGAGCCGGTCGGGATGCCAGAGGGGGGTCTGGCCCACCGGCACAGGAGGCCAGTGGATCCGGGGTACCGGCAGCAGGTCTAACGGATCGTGGCTCTCCCGGAACCGTTGCAGGGCCGCCTGGGGGGGCACCACCTGCAGCACGCCCCGAAGGGGTCGGCCGGCTTCCTGTTTCTGCTGGCACACCGGGCACAGGTACCGGCCGACCTCCAGGGGAAACTCGCGACCGCACTCGGTGCAGCGGTACCGAAACCCCACTATCCGCGGCCTCCGAGGGTAAGGGCAAGCACGGCCTTGGCCGTGTGCAGGCGATTCTCGGCCTCGTCGTAGATGATGGAGTGGGGGCCGTCCAGCAGGTCGTCGGTGACCTCGTGGCCCCGGTCTGCGGGCAGGGCATGCATGATGCGGGCGTGGGGACGGGCCAACGAAAAGATCTTAGGAGTGAGGGTCCAGTGGCGATACTTCTCCAGGTGGGCCTGCATCTCGCGGTACTGTTCCTCGGAGTCCTGCCAGTCGTCAAAGTACGCGAAGCCGCCCCAGTTCTTGGGGATCACCACATCGGCATCGCGCACGGCGTCCTCCATGCTGTCCACGAATTCCAGGCGGGTGCCGTGGGCCTGAGCGTGCTGGTGGGCGCGCTCTACGATGGGTCTCTGGAGGGGAAACTCCGGGGGATGGGCCACCACCACATCCATCCCGTAGCGCGGAAAGAGGAGGATCTGTGACTGGGGAACGGAGAGGGGTTTGGCGTGGGTGGTGGCGTAGGCCCAGGTGATGGCCACCTTCAGGCCCCGGAGATTGCGGCCGAAGTGCTCCTGCAGGGTCATCACATCGGCGATCACCTGGAGGGGGTGGTACACATCGTCCTGCATGGAGATCACGGGAACGGTAGCGTACTCAGCGAGTTCCTGGAGGTAGCGGTGGCCCACCTGGTAAAAGCAGATGCGGACGGCGATGCCTTCGCCCATGCGGGAGAGTACGCGGGCCGTGTCCTTGGGGCTTTCGCCGTGGGCGAGTTGCAGTTTGCTGGGGGTCAGGTCGTGGGCGTGGCCGCCCAGTTGGGTCATGGCGGCCTCCAGGGAGTTCCGGGTGCGGGTGGAGGGTTCGTAGAAGATCATGAAGAGGGTCTTGTGTTTGAGGAGTTCGGTGATCTCGCCGAGGGCGAACCGGCGTTTCAGGTCGTGGGCCACCTCCAGGACCAGGTCAATGTCCTGGCGGTCCCAGGTATCAAAGGTCAAAAGATGGCGACCGTGCAGTTGGGTGCCCATGGAGCGATTCCCTGGATTTTTGCGGGCGGCCCCGCCCGGTCAGCCGGGCGGGGCCGCCCGCAAAAGACCTCAGCCTTCGCGTTCAAACAGCTCGTCCACTTCCCGCTGAAGCTCTCGCACGTGCTCGGCCGAACGCCGCAGTTCGGCCAGCTCGTGGTCCTGCAACGGCAGGTCCAGGATCCTGTGGACGCCCTCGCTGCCCAGCACCACGGGCACGCCGACGAACACCTCCTGGATGCCGTACTCGCCCTGCAGCCATACACTGGCAGGCATCACCCGATGCAGATCGCGAACGATGGCCTCCACCATGTCGGCGGCAGCGGTGCCCGGTGCGTAGTAGGCGGAACCGGTCTTCAGCAGGGCCACGATCTCGCCCCCGCCCTTACGGGTGCGTTCCACGATCTCTGCAATCCGTTTCTCGGGGATCAGTTCCGTGATGGGGATCCCTCCCACGGAGGCGAACCGGGGCAGGGGCACCATCAGGTCGCCGTGGGTGCCGAGGACCATGGCCGTGACATCCCGGGGCGAGACATCCAGTTCCATGGCGATGAAGGCCCGGAACCGGGTGGAATCCAGGGCGCCTGCCATGCCCATGATCCGCTCCCGGGGGAAGCCCAGCACGCGGTACGCGGTGTAAACCATGGCGTCCAGCGGGTTGGTGACCAGGATCACGATGGCGTTCGGGGCCTTGTCCTTGATTTCCTGGGCGATGCTGCGGATGATGCGGAAGTTGGTGAGCAGCAGATCCTCACGGCTCATCCCCGGTTTCCGGGCAACACCGGCGGTAATGACCACCACATCCGAATCGCGGATGTCCTCGTAGGAGTTGGTGCCGGTCACCCGGACCGAGTAGCCCAGGAGCGGGGCGGCT
>CAZXAO010000195.1:0-3775 GCA_964638465.1 uncultured bacterium
CCAGAAGCGCAGCAACTCGGCTCTGGGGATGCGTTTTTCCCGTTCCCCGTGCACCCGGACCAGCACATCCTTGAGGTAGTCCACACCCTCACCGGTGGTGGCGGAGGTGAAGAGTTTGGGAGCGTAGCCCACGAATTCCAGGGCCTTCTGGATTTCGGGGAACTTTTCCCGGCGGGCGCGGGAGGAGAGCAGGTCGGCCTTGTTCAGGGCCACGACGATGCCCTTGCCTTCTTCCACGGCCAGGCCCAGGATGCGCTTATCCATGCGGGTGATCGGCTGGGTCACATCCAGTACCACGATCACCACCTCGGCGAAGTGGAGCGAGCGCTCCGTGCGGACGGCGGCGAAGTACTCCAGATCATCGGCGTACTTCCGCTTCAGCCCTGCCGTATCCACAAAGAGAAAGGGTTCGTGGACGAAGTCCACGGCATCCCGGGTGGTGCCAGGGATCTCGGAGATCAGACTGATCTCCTGGCCCACCAGGGCATTCAGAAGAGAGGATTTCCCCACATTGGGCCGACCCAGGAGGGACACGCGGATCAAGTCCCGGGATGGTTCGGCATCCGATGCGGCGTGGCCCATCCGCTCCAGGGTTTCTACGACGGTGTCCAGCAGGTGGCTGATACCCTGGTTGTGCTCGGCGGAGATCTCTAAGGGTTCACCGAAGCCCAGTTTCAGGAATTCCAGGGGATCCTTGCGTCGGACATCCGCCTTGTTGCCCACCAGGAGCACCGGCCGGCCCATCCGGCGGAGCCACCGGCCGATCTCCTCGTCGTAGGGGGTGAGGCCCTCTTTCAGGTCCACCAGGAACAGGACCAGGTCTGCCTCCTGCACCTCCTGCTGGATGTGCCGGGCCACCCGTTCAAAGATCTCGTCTTCGTGGGGAGGATAAAGGCCCCCGGTGTCCACCAGTTCAAAGGTGACTCCGCCCCACTGCACGGGTTTCCGGAGCCGATCCCGGGTCACCCCCGGCGTGGCCGCCGTGACCGCCAGGGGTTTCCGCACCAGGCGGTTGAACAGGGTGGACTTGCCGGCGTTGACCTTTCCGACGATGACGACCTTAGGAAGCCTCTTCGGTGTGCTCACCCTCCGTAGCCCTCTTCTCTCGCCGGATCTGTTCTTCCAGTTCCTCAATCCTGCCCTTGAGTTCGTCAATGTGGTCAATGGCACTCCGGATGCGGGGATCGTCGGGCACGGCCTCCCCTTGATCGGTCTTCAGGAGTTCGTAAGTGCGGATGCCCAGTTCGGTGAATTCCTGGATCATCTGCCGGTTCAGGCGGGCGATCTCCAGCCGAAGTTTGGCCACGGAAGCCGTTTCTCGGGATTTCTGGACGGCGGTCTCCGCCACATCCTTGGCCACGGCCAAGGCAGCCTCCAGGGTGTATCGCAGGTCCTTCAAAAAATCCATGGGGGTCACCTCCCTCAGGTCTTCGGGAAATTATACGCCGAAGCCGGGCATATAATTCTGGCATGACGCGTCGGGAATTCCTCAAATGGATGGTGCGGGGCGTGGCGGTGGCCTGGCTGGCCCCCCGGGTACTGTCCTCCGGGCCCATCGTGAACCCGAGGACACCCCAAAGGGACCCGGGTTCCGCACCTCCCCGGTTCTGGCTGGAGGGACAACCGGGCCGTTGTGCCACCGCTGAGCAGTTGCCCCTCTGGCCTCCAGACGCTCCATGAAGATCCTCCTGATCCGCCTCTCCGCACTGGGCGACCTGGTGTATGTCAGTGCCCTGCTGGAGGGGCTCCGGAGCCACGAAGTTCATCTGGCCCTGTATGACACATACCGCCCCCTCTACGCCCACGACTCCCGGGTCACAAGGCTCTGGTTCCTCCCCCGGGGGGCCTCCCGGAAAGCCCTGAAGCCCCTGATCCAGGCGTGGCGTCGGGAAGACTTTGACCTGGCCGTGGACCTTCACCGCAAACCCCTGACCTACTGGTTGTGGCGACAGAGTGGGGCCCGGCAGCAGCTCCACATCCGGAAAGCCAGCCTGAAGCGGCGACTGCACCTCTGGTTCCGCTGGCCCCTTCGGGAGGTACCGGTGTATCGGCGATACTTGGAGCCCCTGGTACGGGCGGGGATCCTCCAGCCCCCCTTGCCCCGGCCCCGCCTCGTGCCCTTCCCCCGCCCCCCGCTTCCTTTGCCCGAACGGTATGTGGTGCTGGCCCCGGAGGCGGCATACCCCACCCGGGAGTGGCCGGGGTTTTGGGCCCTGGCCCGGGAACTGGAGCATCGGGGGATCTCCCCGGTCATTGTGGGACAGGCACACCGTCCCGACTACGCCGGGATGAACCTCACGGGCCAGACCGATCTGGGTGAAATGATTGCCGTGATCCAGCACGCCCGGGTGGTGGTTTCCAACGATTCCGGGCCGGCCCATGTGGCAGCGGCCTCCGGGGTGCCCACGGTGGTCCTCTTTGGTCCCACGGTGCCGGCCTTCGGATTCCGGCCCCAGGGGCCGGCACCCGTTCGGGTCCTGGAGAATCCTCGCCTGGGGTGCCGGCCCTGCAGTTTGCATGGGGAACGGCCCTGCCGGTTCGGCACCCGGGTGTGTCTCCGGAGCATTTCCGTAGGGCAGGTGCTGGACGCCATACAGGAGTTCTGGTCGTGATCTACGCCTGGCTGGCCGTTCTCCTGTGGTCCACGGTGGCCACCGCCTTCAAACTGGCACTCCGAGGACTCAACGAGGTGCAACTCCTCTGGCTGGCATCGGGCACGGCCACCGGGGTTCTGGGCCTGGCCTGGTGGGGGGGCCGCCGGAGGCGAACCTCCAGACCGGACCCGGAGGCCTCCTTATGGAAACCCTCGTTACGCCTCGGTTTCCTCAATCCCTTCCTCTATTACCTGGTGCTGTTTCAGGCCTACCATCGGCTCCCAGCCCAGGAGGCCCTGGTGCTCAATTACACCTGGCCGCTGGTCCTTTCGGTTCTTGCTGCCCTGGTGTTGCGCCGGCCCTTTGGAAGACGCGATGCCCTGGCTCTCCTTCTGGGGTTCTGTGGAGTGGTGGTCGTGGCCACCCGGGGTCGGCTCACGACCCTGCACTTTGCGGATCCTGTGGGAACCCTTCTGGCCCTGGCCAGTGCCTGGATCTGGGCCACCTACTGGCTTTTGAACCTGAAGGACCCTCGCCCGCCGGTGCCCAGGCTGTTCTGGAACTTCGCCCTGGGCTTTGCCTATACCACAGGGATTCTGGCCCTCTCACCGGTCGCCTGGCCGTCCCTGCAATGGCGCCTCTGGATCCCCGGGGTTTATGTGGGGCTCTTTGAGATGGGGATCACCTTCCTGGTCTGGCTTCAGGCCCTGCAGAAGGTCCCGGACATCGCCCGGGCCAGCACGGTGGTGTACCTCACCCCCGTGCTTTCCCTCTTCTGGATCCGCTGGGTCCTGGGGGAACCCCTCGCCCCAGGCACCGTGGCTGGACTGGCGCTCATCCTCGCCGGGATTCTTCTTCAAGAGTTTCGGAAACCCCGGGGCGAAGCGTTGGCGTGATCCCCAGATCCCTCAGCAGGGGGTAGAGGGTTTCAATGGGCAGCCCCACCACATTGTAGTAGGAACCCCGAAGAAAACGAACGAAGAGGCCGGCAATCCCCTGGATGCCATAGGCCCCGGCCTTATCCAGGGGTGCCCCGTGGGCCAGCAGGAGGTCCAGTTCCCTGGGGCCCAGGGGGCCGAAGTACACCTCGGTCACCACCGTGCCCGTGAGAATCCGGTTTTCTGGATGGGCTGCCAGGGCGTAGCCGGTGACCACCCGGTGCCAGCGGTCCGAGAGCTTCT
>CAZXAO010000196.1:0-1550 GCA_964638465.1 uncultured bacterium
ATCCCTGCCCCTGCGGCTACCGGGGGGATCCGCGCCACACCTGCACCTGCACCCCGGGTATGATCCAGCGGTACTTCGCCCGCCTCTCCGGTCCCCTGCTGGACCGCATTGACCTGCAGATTGAAGTGCCCGCCCTGCCCTTTGAGGACCTGGCCCGGAAACAGCCCGGGGAATCCTCAGCCCGGATCCGGGAACGGGTGGAACGGGCCCGCGAGATTCAGTTGCAGCGGTTTCAGGGGCGGAAGGGCCTCTTCTTTAACGCCCATATGGGCCCCAAAGAACTCCGGGAGTTCTGCCCCCTGGACGCCGAGTCCGAGGCCCTGCTCCGGGCCGCCATTGACCGCTTCGGCTACTCCGCCCGCACCTATCACCGGGTCATCAAGGTCGCCCGGACCATCGCCGACCTGGAACAGAGCCCCCGGATCCAGCCCCACCATGTGGCAGAAGCCATCCAGTACCGTACCCTGGACCGGGAATCCGGGCTCACCTCGTCGCCGTATCTTTAAGCCCCATGGAAACCCGATCGGCGGCCCTCCAGAACCGGCTCCCCGGAAACACCTTCCGGTGGCTCGCCCCCACCCTCACCCTGGTGCTCTGGATCGCCGGGCTCCTGCCCATCACCCAGAACTCCCTGTACCACCTGGAGGACCTGCTCACCCACTTCCTGGGCTTCGTGCTCCTCATCCTCGTCTACCGGGAAGGGTTCGGCCTCCGGTCGCTGCCGGCCCTTCTGGGCCTCGCCCTCCTCATCGGGGGCACTCTGGAACTCCTGCAAACCCTGGTCCCGTACCGGGACGCCTCGGTGATGGACCTGGCCGCTGACCTCTTCGGCGCCCTGGTGGCCGGGAGTCTGCCCGATGCCTGGCTCCCCCGGCTCTGGCGGGTTCTGGCCACCTTCCTGGGCGTGGGCTACCTGCGGCCCGGCCCGGGCACCCTGGCCTCCGGCCTCACTGTGCTGCTCTACCTGGGCACCCGCCACGGCCCGGCCTTCCTCTGGGTCCTGGCGGTACCCGTGGCCCTGCTCACCGTGGCCCTGGGAAACCACCTGGTGGCCTCCTCCCATGACCCCTCCTGGTTCGTCCTGGACGAGGTGGCCGGCACCCTGGTGGCCCTGGCCCTGGTGCCCCGAATGCCGGGCACCATCCTCCTGGCCCTCCTGGCCTTCCGGGTCCTGGACATCCTCAAACCCGGCCCGATCCGCCAGGCCGAAACCCTGCCCCGGGGCTGGGGAATCCTGGCCGACGACCTCCTGGCGGGCCTCGCAGCCGGCCTGGGCGTCCGCCTGCTTGCCCTCCTATCCCTGGCCCTATAACCTATGGGTGTACCCATGAACCGGATGGCCCGTCCCTTCCTTATCCTGGGCCCTGCCCATCGGGCCCCATCCCCTATCCCGAACAAAAAGGAGGTTCGTTCATGAAGGTGCAACAGGTGGTGTTCAAAAACCTGGAGGATGACCTGATCAAGGAACGCATTCGGGAATACCTGGAAAAACGGTTGGGGAACCTGGACCGGTACTCCAACCACATCCTGGACGGAGAGTTCGTCATTGC
>CAZXAO010000196.1:1560-3774 GCA_964638465.1 uncultured bacterium
GGGGGCGATTCAACGCCACGCTGGTGCTGAAGGTCAAGGGCACCATCCTCAAGGCCACCAGCCTCGGCAAGGACCCCTTTGAGGTCATTGACCAGATCAAGGACAAGATGAAGGGTCAACTGATGCGCTACGAGGAGAAACTCAAACTGGAGGCCCGCCGCAAGAGCAACGAGCGGGTCATTGAGTTTGAAGCCTGATCCTTCATGAGCACGCCCCCGGCCGCCGTTTCCATCGCCCGGCTCCTGGACTTCCAACAGGAACGGCACCAACTCCAGCCTCCACAAGACCCGGCCACACTCCAGCGGGAGATCCGACATCGGGAGGTGGTGCGCCCCGGCCTGGCCCTCCTGGGCTACCGGGACCCCATCCCCCCGGCCAGCCTCTGGCTCCTGGGCCCCGGCGAACTGGACCTCCTGGAAACGGCGGACTCCTCCGTACTCCAACGGTTCCTCCAGCTGGAGCCGGCCGCCGTGGTGGTCCCGGACAACGGAAGCCTCCCCACCCGCATCCAGAACTGGCTCCAGGAACACGGGATCCCGGTGCTTCGGTCCCCGCTCCCCGCCCTCCCCCTGTACCGCCACCTCTCGGACGCCCTGGCCTATCTGCTGGCCCCCACCCAGGTGCTCCACGGCACCCTGGTGGATGTTTACGGCGTGGGCATCCTGATCACCGGCCCCAGCGGCATCGGCAAGTCGGAGTGTGCCCTGGATCTGGTCCAGCGGGGCCACATCCTGGTGGGCGACGACCTCATCAAACTGGTCCACTACCCCGAGGGACAGCTGGTGGGCATGTCGGCCGCCGAGGACCCTGTGCACCGCCGGTACCTGGAGATCCGCGGTGTGGGCCTTCTGGACCTGGGTATGCTCTTCGGCATCCACGCCACCCGCGACACCAAACGGGTGGAGGTGCATGTGGCCTTCGTGTCCTACGACCAGGCGCGCGACCTGGACCGACTGGGCCTGGAGGTCCAACACCGGGAGTTCCTGGGCGTCCGGATCCCCCACTACACCCTGCCCGTGATCCCCGGCAAGAACCTGGGCGTCATCCTGGAGGCCCTGGCCCTGCGGTACCACCTGCGCCAGCGGGGCTACTTCATGGCCCGGGAGTTTGAACGCCGCCTGTCGGACCACCTGAAGGACCTGGGGCAGGACCCCCCACCATGAAGATCCATCCCCTGCCCGAGGCCGTCGTGGCCCGCATCGCCGCCGGCGAGGTGGTGGAAAACCCGGCCTCCGTGGTCCGGGAACTGGTAGAAAACGCCCTGGACGCCGGGGCCACCGAGATCCAGATCTGGATTGAAGAGGGCGGCAAACGCCGGATCCGCGTGCAGGACAACGGCACCGGCATGACCCCCGAGGAGATCCCCCTGGCGGTCCAGCGGTTCACCACCTCCAAGATCGCCCAACCCGAAGACCTGGACCGGGTGACCACCCTCGGGTTCCGGGGGGAAGCCCTGTATGCCATCGCCTCCGTGGCCCGGGTGGAGATCGTGTCCCGACCCCCCGACGCCGAAACGGGCTGGCGCGTGGTCTTTCAGGAGACCTCTCCCCTGCGTCAGGAACCCGCCGCCCACCCCGTGGGCACCACGGTGGAGGTACGCGACCTCTTCTACAACTTCCCGGCCCGCCGCCACTTCCTGAGCCCGGACTATGTAGAAGCCCGCCGGATCATTGAACTCGTCGGCTTCTACGCCCTGGCCCATCCCCGGGTGGCCTTTAGCCTCACCGTGGACGGCCAGGAGATCTACCAGCTGCCCCCCGCCGATCGGGCCGACCGCGTACGCCAGATCTACGGCCCTGAATGGCTCCAGGATACCGTGGAGGTCCACCGGTCCTTTCCCTCCGGCGTAACCCTCTACGGGTTCGTGTCCCGACCCGACAAACTCAAAGCCCGTCCCCTGGTCCAGGTGCTGCTGGTCAACGGCCGCCGGATCCAGGACGACCGCCTCCGGGCCGCCGTCCATCGGGCCTACGACACCGCCGTCCAGCACCCGGAGTTCGTGCTCTACCTGACGGTGCCTCCGGAACAGGTGGACTTCAATGTCCATCCGGCCAAACAACAGGCCCGCTTCTCCCGCCGACTCCGCATCTTTGAGAAGATCCTCAAGGCCGTGGGCGCCGCCCTGCGGGATCAACTTCAGGAAACCCTGAAACCCCGGCTGCAACTCGTCTCCTACCCCCCTGCACCTCCCCCCCCGGGCCCCCCCGAACCCCC
>CAZXAO010000197.1:0-3765 GCA_964638465.1 uncultured bacterium
AGCCAGAGCGTCAAGAAACCCTCACCTGCCCAGCTTCTCCTTCACCAGGGTGGCCACCTCTTCGGGCAGGGCGGCCACGGGCACCCCGGCAGCCTCAAAGGCCGCGATCTTTTCGGCGGCGGTACCGGTACCTCCGGAGATGATGGCCCCGGCGTGCCCCATCCGCTTTTCCGGCGGTGCCGTACGGCCAGCGATGAAGGCCACCACGGGCTTGGTGAAGTGCTCCCGGATGTAGGCCGCGGCTTCCTGTTCGTCGGTCCCCCCAATTTCACCGATCAGCACCACGGCCTCGGTTTCCAGGTCCTCCTGGAAGAGCTTCAAAAGGTCAATGAACCGGCTACCGATGATGGGGTCACCTCCGATGCCCAGGGCCGTGCTCTGGCCGAGCCCGGCTGCCGTCAGGTGGCTCACGATCTCGTAGGTCAGCGTGCCGGACCGGGAAACCACCCCCACGGGTCCCCGGGTGAAGATCTGACCCGGCAGGATCCCGATCTTGGCCTCCCCCGGCGTAATGACTCCGGGACAGTTCGGGCCGATCAGCCGGGTCTTTTTATCCTTCAGATATGTCATCACCCGCATCATATCGTGTACCGGAATGCCCTCGGTGATGGCCACCACCAGCTCCACCCCGGCGTCGGCGGCTTCCAGAATGGCGTCGGCGGCGAACCGGGCAGGCACGAAGATCACCGAGGCGTTGGCTCCGGTCTTTTCCACCGCTTCGGCCACGGTGTCAAACACCGGAACCCCGTGGACCCTCTGCCCCCCCTTGCCTGGTGTCACGCCAGCCACCACCTGGGTGCCGTATTCCAGCATCAACTGGGTATGGAAGGAACCATCGCGACCGGTAATCCCTTGGACCACCACCCGGGTCTCTTTACCCACGAGAATCGCCATGGAAAAACCTCCTTCGGTTAGGGAGCAACAGGCTTATTGTATCCATTGCCTCTGCCCATTGCAACAGGATCACGCCCCTTTGCCCTGGCAGTACGGCTTTCCAGGGCTGCAGGGGGACCGGGAACCTGTGGCCCCCGACCCAGAGGGGACGGGCTTCCGAAGATCCACATGGGGAGGTCCCGCAGGGATCAAGGTCAGAAGTTCCCCCAGGGAGGGTCCACGAACCTCCTCTGGAGAGACGATGAAGGGCCTTCAGCCACCGGTCCCGCGGCCAACAACGGTCAGGAAAAGGACCGAAGCCCGGATCACAGGTTCAGGGATCCTTCGGGGTGGACGATGGGCCAGAAGATCGCAGGGCCTGGACCTCCTTCAGCACCTCCGGGTTCACCAGGGCCGAAAGATCGCCAGGGGGTTCCCCCAGAAACACCCGACGGAGCACCCGCCGCATCACCTTGGCATTGCGGGTCTTCGGCAGATCGCTCAGCACATACACGGCCTCGGGCTTCAGGGCTTTTCCCATTCGCCGGGCAATCCACGCCTGGATCTTCTGAACCGTCTCGGGTGATGCCGCATACCCTGGCTTCAGCACCACGAAGACCACCGGCACTTCGCCCTTCACCGGATGGGGTTTGCCAATCACCGCAGCCTCCTGTACCGCCGGATGTTCCACTGCCACGGATTCCATTTCGGCCGGTCCCAGGCGCTTGCCCGCCACCTTCAGGGTGTCGTCTGCCCGACCCAGGATATAGAAATCGCCGTCCGCGTCCTTCAGGGCCAGGTCCCCGTGGTCCCAGAGCCCCGGGAACCGCCGCCAGTAGGTTTCCAGGTATCGCTCGGGTTCCTGCCAGAATCCCCGGGTCATCCCGGGATTGACATTGCGGATCACCAGGTATCCAGGTTCCCCCACCACGGGAGTTCCGTTCTCGTCCACCACATCGGCGTCCACACCCGGTACCACGGTGTTAAAGGATGCGGGTTTGAGGGGACGGAGCACCACGCAGCCGAGAATGCCCCCGGAGATTTCGGTGCCACCCGAGTAGTTGATGATGGGAACCCGGCCCTTGCCTACATGTTTGAGGGTCCAGAGCCAGGGTTCGGGGTTCCAGGGTTCCCCTGTGGACCCCAGGATCCGCAGGGATTCCAGGGGATAGGCCTTCGGAACTTCGGTGCCGTGGGGCATCACCGCGCGCACCAGGGTTGGGGCCAGGCCAGCCACCGTCACCCGATGCCGCTGCCAGAGTTCCCAGAGCCGACCGGGATGGGGGTAGGTGGGCGCCCCCTCGTAGAGCACCATGGTGGCCCGGTGAAACAGGGCTCCCAGGACGAGCCAGGGTCCCATCATCCACCCCAGGTCCGTGAGCCAGTAGAGTCGATCCCCGGGACGGAGGTCAAACAGGTGGTACAGGTCCTGGGCGGCTTTGATGGGAAACCCGGCGTGGACATGCACGGTGCCCTTGGGCCGTCCGGTGGTCCCGGAGGTGTAGATGAGCATGAAGGGGTGGTCTGAAGGAAAGGCCCGGGGTCGGGGTACCGGCCAACGGGCGTCGGGCAGGATCTCCGGGAGCCAGACTTCACCGGACCGGAGGGTCGGTGGCGCCCCCAGGAAGGGCACCACCCAGAGGTTCACCAACGACTTCAGGCCCTGGGTGGCCTCCCGGGCTACGGCCAGGAGATCCACGGTTCGGCCGTTCCGTCGGAAGAAGGGGGTGGTGATGAGCAGTCGGGCCTCCGAGGCCTGCAGGCGAACCCGGACGGCATCCGGGCCGAATCCCGAAAAGAGGGGGACAGCGACCGCCCCTGTGCGGGCCACGGCCAGCAACGCCATAGCGGCCTGGGGAATCATGGGGAGCAGCAGGGCCACCCGATCACCGGGTTCCACCCCCGAAGCCTCCAGCGCACGGCTCCAGCGATCCACTTCCACAAGCAACTGGCGGTAAGTGAGCCTCTGGATCTCCTGTTCTTCCCCCTCCCAGAGAAGGGCCAGGTCGTCGCCGTGCCCCTCGGTCACCGGCTGGTCCAGGGCGGTTTCGGTGAGGTTCAGGCGACCCTCCACGAACCACCGGGCCCAGGGCTTCCCCCGGGAAAGGACCAGCACCCGTCGGAAGGGGGTTTGCCAGACCACCCCCAGGTCCTCCAGGGTGGATCGCCAGAAGGCCTCGGGATCTTCCAGGGACCACTCCAGGAAATCCTCGTAGGTGGAAAATCCGTGTTTCTTCAGGATGCGGGCCAGATTGGAGTCCTCCAGCGCCCAGGAGGGGGGATACCAGGCCGGCGGTAAGTCCTGCAATCCAGACTTCGGGGCATCGGGTGCCATCGGCCCTATGGTACAGCCCCTGTCAAGGCTCCTCCCGGGTCCGGAGGAACCCGACTCTGGTTGCCCTGGGAACGCATAACGGAAACCTTCACCCAGCCAAACTGGAAGATGACCGTGCAGATGTCAAAGGGAAAGCGTTCCGGGGTTTGAACCTGCTGCCCTCAGGCTGGGACCAGCGCAGGACAACCTTCCTGGAGGAGGCCGGCAGGGGTTCTGCGGGTGGAGAGTAGATCGGCTACGGGATTCCCGCCCCGGCCCCGGCATGACCGGAGTCCCATTACCCTGCCCAACCCCGTTCCGGGAAGCGGCGGTTCGCCCCTAAAGGGGCTCCCCTACAGGAGTTAGCCTGTAGGAGCGGCTTCAGTCGCGATCTTTTTCAGCGGTAATGCTGCCAGCCGAGGTTTCCGGCCCGGGGTTCCGGATTGTGTTTCCCTTCTCTCCGGGGCCCCCACGGGATTTTCCCTGAAAATCCCGTGGGGTGGATCCTGTAGGAGCGGCTTCAGCCGCGACCCTCCGCCCCGGAAAAGCAAAGCGGTGCGAGCGCACCGCACTCCAAA
>CAZXAO010000198.1:0-365 GCA_964638465.1 uncultured bacterium
ACGAAGGCCACCACCAGGAGGTTCTCACACTTTCCCACCAGCATGCCCACATCCCGGGTTCTACGGTCCACGGGTGGCACCCTGGGAGATCCCTCTTCCTGGTTTTCCTTCCTGGTGATCCAGGTGATGAGGCCTTGAACCACAAGGCCACTGGTGAGGAGCAACCCCAGGGTTCCCGAGACGACGATCAGCCCTTTAACGAAGGGGACCAGAAGAGGAGAACCGGGCATGATACGCCTCCAGAACCTGTTGCAGTTGCTGTTCCAGGATGAAAACCTGGTGCCACCGCGCGCGCCGAAGCCGGTCGGACACGGCTTGCTGGGTGATCCCCAAGTGCTGAGCCACCCGTGTCTGGTTTCTTTCCC
>CAZXAO010000198.1:375-3736 GCA_964638465.1 uncultured bacterium
CGCTCTGATACTGCCTGTTGACTGACACCCAGACGTTGGGCCACCTGCCGCTGGTTTCGCACCTTTTCGTAAATCCGGGCTACCTCCACCTGTTCAGATGTCCACCGTTCCTTGAGAAAGAGGAGCGCATTGAGGGCACTGCTCACAGCCGGGTCCAGCAGGGGATCGTGGCCTTCCAGGTAGAAACGAAGATCTTGTCTTTTGAGGGTGTCCATGTGCAGGGCAGCCCGGTGGAATGCTTCGCCGTCCATCCGGGCGATGTCTCGGGTTTCCAGCCCTACACGAATCTCTCCGTATACCACGACCCACCGGATAACCCGGGGATGAATCCGGTACACCGTTTCCCTGAGCAGGGGCACCAGAGGAAGGAGGGAAGCAAGCACGGCTCCCAGTTCGTCCATTCCCTTCAGGATTCGGAAGGGCGCCACTGTGTGGTCGCCGGATAATCGGGTCAGAGTTTCGCACAGGTCCTCCAGTCGCCAGCGGAAGGTCGGATCCCGCAGGGTGCGGGAACGCACCACGTCCCCCAGGATCACATAGTGGGCCGGCATCGTTTCACAAAGTTAAAGCCTTGTAATCCAAATTACAAGGTTCAAGCCATGTTAAATCGGCCCTATCGGCTCTGGCTTCGTTTCCGCAGTTCAGAGAGCGGAGGCCCGATCCGGACGAGGCCCAGGTCGGTGATCTCCAGGAGATGGGTGCGGGTGTCGTGGCCGGACAGACGACACCCGTCAATCCGAAAGAGCCGGACGATCTCCCCGAGGGGCAGCCCGTACGTGCGCTCCTTGTACTGGCTGTCAATGGTCTCCTTGGAGAGCACGAAGGTGCCGTCCACGATGTGGGCCACGGCGTAGCCGCCTGCCGCCTCGGCCGTGATCTGTTCATGACCCGAGCGCTTCTGGGAGACCAGCAGGCCGGTCTGGTACCACTTCTTTAGGAAGTTGAACACCTGGCGGACGATGGAACGGGCCAGCATCTCCCGGGCCTCGTACAGGCCCGTTACCGAGTCAATCACCGTGTGCTTGACCTTATAGGTGCGGATGGTGTAGGCCAGGGTGTTCAGAAGGCTCACGAGATCCTCCCGCAGCACCCGGTGGGACGCCACATCCACGAGCACGATGTTCTGGTCCACGGCCTCCTGGGGGATGCCCATCGCCTGGGCCCGGGCCTTCATCCCGGCGGCCACGAAGGCCGCCGGTGATTCCACAGTGAGGAAGGCCACCCGTTCCCCCCGGCCCGCCTGGTGCACGGCGTACTGTTCCACCATCAGGCTCTTGCCGGTGTCGGCGATACCGGTGAGGTTGAAGACCCCGTAGCGGGGGATGCCCCCCAGGGGTTGCTTTACCGGTTTCCCCTTCTTGAGGGTGGCGAAGAAGAAGAGTTCGTCCAGCCCCTCAATGCCGGTGGGCACCCCCTCCAGTTTGGGCGCCTTTTCCGCGGCTTCGGCCAGGGTGAAAACGCTTTCCTCCACCACCGGGTGTTCCTCACGGTCGTAGGGATCCGGCCGCATGAGGTCCTCCTGTTAGGTGTGGTTTCGGGGCGAGTTGCCCCTGGGAGGTACCGGGTGGGGGATGTACTCCACGGTGGGGCGCTGAGGATGCGCCTGGGGGTAGAGTTCCATGATGGCGTACACCTCGTCCGGAATAGAAGCCTCTACGGGCAGTCCGAGGGCTTTGGCCTCGGGATACATGATGGGGTAGTCGTGGGTCCAGATGCCCGTGGACAGTTTCCGGGCCAGTTCCCGGGCCTGTTCCTCGGGCATCTTGTTCCGCACCAGGGTGAAGACGATGTCTTCCACCTGTCGGATGGCCTTTTCCGCCACATCCGCCTGGAGCAGGAGCTGGTCCGAGGCCTCCTTGCCCTTTTCCCGGGCCACCTTCAGGATGGAGGCTGCGGGCACCGGCCCGGCCTCCTGAACCACCAGCTGGGGATCCACTGGACCCAGCACGGCGTGGGGATCCATCAGGATCCGGTCGGCGGCCAGGGCGATCAGGGTACCGCCGGACATGGCATAGTGGGGCACGATCACCGTGGTGGGCGCCGGATGATCGTGGAGCGCCATGGCGATCTGTACGGAGGCCAGTACCAGACCGCCGGGAGTGTGCAGGATCAGATCAATGGGCGTGTCCCTGGGGGTCTTTCGGATGGCCCGCAGGACCGCTTCCGAGTCCTCAATGTTGATGAAGCGCACGAAGGGGATGCCGAACAGGCCGATCTGTTCCTGGCGGTGGATCAGGGTGATCACCCGGCTCTTGCGTTTCCGTTCCAGCTCCCGGATCGCCTTGAGCCGGGAGGCGTGGAGCGTCTGGTACTTCCACTGGGGCCAGAAGAGGGCCCACAGCAGGAACAGCCAGAAGAGCAGCGAAAAGGGGTCCATCACGGAAACCTCCTTGTTTCCAATAAGGCGGCCACCTCGGCCTGCTGCCACAGGTCCTCCCCGGGATGACGGGGTGCGTGCAGGGGGCAGTACCCTTCCGGCGCGGTGCCCTCGCGGTAGACCTCCTCCCGCACCCGGGGACAGAAGGGGGTGGCTCGCTGGCCGGAGGCCTCGCACACCGTGGCGTACTCCACATTGGAGGGGGCCAGAAACTCCTGGGGTGGGGGCCAGAGCGAGTCCGCGTACACCTTTTTCAGAAAGGTGGCAAAGATGGGGATGGCCATCCGGGCCCCCGTGGCCTTGTCCATGATGGTGCGGGGCTGGTCGTAGCCCACCCATACCGCCACCAGTAGATTGCTGGTGTATCCGATGAACCAGGCGTCCCGGTAGTCGTTGGTGGTGCCGGTTTTGCCGGCAATGGGGAACTGAAGGCCGTACCGCCAGCGGATGGATCCCCCGGTGCCCTCGTTGACCACCGACTCCAGCATACTGGTCACGAGATAAGCCGTCACATCGTCCAGCACCCGCACCCGATGAGGGTGATTGATCTCCAGATGGTGGCCGTGGATGTCCGACACCATCCGGATGAAATACGGGTCGGTCCGTACCCCATGATTGGCCAGGGTGGCGTAGGCGGTGGCCAGTTCCAGGGGCGTGAGCGAGGCCGCCCCCAGGGCAATGGACGGGTACGCCGGGATCCGGCTCTGGATGCCCATCCGATGAGCGTACTGCACCACCTGGCGTGGGCCCAGTTTCAGAATCAACCGCACGGTGGCCAGGTTTCGGGACTTGGCCAGGGCGATCCTCAGCGGAATGGCCCCCAGAAATCGGCCGTCAAAGTTGGAGGGAGCCCACCGCTCGGGTACACCCTCCCGGAAGAAGTGCAGGGTCACCGGCAGGTCGTACACCAGGGTACCGGGTTCGTACCCCTGGTCTATGGCCGCGGTGTACACCAGGGGTTTGAAGGCCGAGCCCGGTTGCCGG
>CAZXAO010000199.1:0-3728 GCA_964638465.1 uncultured bacterium
CGTTTGAGGTGGCGGTAGCCAGCCTGTTTCAGGCGGGTTTCGGCCTCCTGGGTGGTCCACCGTTCGTCCACCAGGTCCACGGGGAGGCCCAGGGCCTTTTCCAGCCGCTCTTTGAAGGCCAGGGTGCGTTCGGCGGCCGGCCCCCGTCGGCCGTCCTCGGTGAGGGGAAGGCCCAGGACGATGCGGCGGACCTGATACTCCTGGACCAGTCGGCGAAGGGCCTCCACCGGGTCTTCCCGTCGGGCATCCAGAACGGTAAGGGGGAAGGCCAGGGTGCCCTCCTGGTCCGACAGGGCGACCCCGGTCCAGCGGGGACCGTAGTCCAGGGCCAGGATGCGGCCGGGTTTCACGGGAAGACCGCCGGTTCCAGGAGGGCCAGGGCACCCAGAGGACCGGCCAGGTCGCCCAGTTCGCCGGGTTTTATGGCCACGGTGCGGAGGTGGCTGCCCATGAGGCGGCGTCGGAATGCTCCGAGGAGGCTGGCTTCAAACAGATCGTAGGCACCGGCCAGGCCGCCTCCGAGCACCACCACCTCCGGGCCCAGCACATGCACCAGGGTTACCAGGCCAAGGCCCAGGTACCGGCCGAAGCTGTGCCAGAGCTCCTGGCTCAGGGGATCGCCGTTCCGGGCCTGGTCGGCCAGCCAGCGGGCGGTCAAGTTCTCGGGGAGGGCGACGCCCCGACTTTTCAGGTACCGTCGGGCATGCTCCACGAAGTGCACTTCGCCCACATAGGCTTCCAGGCATCCCCGGTTGCCACAGTGGCAGGTGGGCCCTTCGGGATCCACGATGATGTGCCCCCCTTCGCCCCCGGATCCCTGGAACCCCCGGAGGATTTGGCCGTCCACGATCATCCCGGTGCCCACGCCCGTGCCCAGGGTGACCACGAGGGCGAAGCGGCTGCCGCGGGCTGCGCCGTACCGCCACTCGCCCAGCGCGTACACATCTGCATCGTTCTCCACCCGGACCACGAGCCCCGTGGCCTCCTGCAGAGCCTCCTGCAGGGGGAACCCGTGGAAGGCCGGGAGGTTGGGCGGGAACCGGACCACGCCGTGTTCATCCACCATGCCCGGCACACCCACGCCGATCCCGGCCAGGGGGGCAAATTCCCGGCTCCACCGGACGATCTGCTGGACCACCGCCTCGGGCCGGGGGTCCGTGGCCACGGTCCGCCGGACCACCACCTGACGATCCTGGATCAGGGCAGCCTTGATCCGGGTTCCGCCGATGTCCACGCCCAGCACGCGCATTTCATTCGTCTCCAAAGGGAATGCCGCGGTGAATCCCGCGGCTCAGGGCGTATTCTACAGCCTTTTGGTACTCTTCCCGGGTGATCCGACGGGCCAGTTCGGGGTACCGATGGGCCTGGTAGGTGGGATAGTACTGGTCCATGAGGTTCAGGTAGGTGTGGGGCGAGATCTCGTCCACCAGGAAGTCAATCACCTGGAAGGTGTCCGAAAGGCCGTTGGGCAGCACCAGGTGGCGAACCAGGAGGCCGCGTACGGCCAGACCGTTCTGGATCACCAGGTCCCCCACCTGGCGGTGCATCTCCTGGAGGGCCTTCCGCATCACCCTGGGGTAGTCGCGGCGGCCGGAGTAGCGTTCCGCCTTCTGCGGGTCCAGGTACTTGGTGTCGGGCATGTAGATGTCCACCAGGCCCTCCAGGAGCCGGAGGGTGGCCACGGAATCGTAGGCCGAGGTGTTGTAAACCACGGGCAGACGGAACCCCTGCTGGCGGGCGATCCAGAGGGCTTCCACGATGGGGTACACTACATGGGAGGGGGTCACCAGGTTCAGGTTGTGGCATCCCAGGCGCTGGATCTCCAGGAAGATGCGGGCGAGTTCCCGCGGGGTCGTCGGACTCCCCAGGCGCCATTGGCTGATCTCGTAGTTCTGGCAGTACACGCAGCGAAGGTTGCACCCGGCGAAGAACACGGTGCCCGATCCCCGGGTGCCCACGAGGACGGGTTCTTCGCCAAAGTGGGGGCCATAGGAGGCCACCAGGGGATCCCGGCCCACCCCGCACTCCCCGACCTCACCGTGAAGCCTGCGGGCCCGGCATACCCGGGGACACTGCACACAGGGATCATAGGTCTGGCGCAGGCGTTCCCGTTGCCACGCCGGGGTGGGCATGGTGTTCAGCCCTTGACCACGATGACGGGTCGCAGCCGGGCCACCTTCCGGGAGAGGCCGGCCCTGTGGACCACCTCTACCACCTCGCTGACATCCTTGTAGGCCTCCGGAATCTCTTCCATCAGGCCCTTCATGGTGTGGGCCCGGACCACGATGCCACGGGCCCGGAGTTCGTCAATGATGCGGCGGCCCCGGGCAGCCCGCTTGGCGGCCGCCCGCGACAGGGCCCGGCCGGCCCCGTGGCAGGTGGACCCAAAGGACTGCTTCATCGCCGTCTCCGTGCCCACCAGCACATAGGAGTTCGTGCCCATGTCACCGGGAATGAGCACCGGCTGGCCAATGGGACGATACACCGGAGCGAGCTCTGGATGCCCCTTGGGAAAGGCCCGGGTGGCTCCCTTGCGGTGCACCAGCACGGTGCGCTTCCTGCCGTCCACCTCGTGTTCCTCAAACTTGGCGATGTTGTGGGCCACATCGTAGACCATGTGCAACCCCAGGCTCTCGGGCGTTTTCTTCAGCGCTTCACGGAAGGACTCCCGGACCCAGTGGGTGATGAACTGGCGGTTGGCCCAGGCGTAGTTGGCAGCGGCCACCATCGCAGAGAAGTAGGCCTTGCCCTCGGGGGATTGGATTGGCACCGAGGCCAGTTGCCGGTCCGGCACCTGGATGCCGTACTTCTCCATCACGCGGCCCATGGTTCGGACATAGTCGTCGCAGATCTGGTGGCCGAAGCCCCGGGAACCGCAGTGGATCATCACGGTGATCCCACCCTGGAAGAGGCCCATGGCCCGGGCGGCGCGTTCGTCGTACACCTCTTCCACGACCTGCACCTCCAGGAAGTGGTTGCCCGAGCCCAGGGAGCCCAGCTGGGGCCGACCGCGTTCCCGGGCCCGCCGGGACACCGCATCGGGATTGGCCCCCGACAGGGTGCCGTAGGCCTCGGTGCGTTCCAGGTCGCTCTCCCACCCGTAGCCCTGTTGCACCACCCAGGCGGACCCTTTGACCATCACCTCCTCCAGTTCGCGGTGGGACACCTTCACGCGGCCCCCCACGCCCACGCCCGCCGGCACATTGCGGAACAGGGCGTCGGCCAGGCGATCCAGGTAGGGCTTCAGGTCTTCCAGGGTCAAATCCGAGCGCAGGAGCCGCACTCCGCAGTTGATGTCGTAGCCCACGCCGCCGGGCGAGATGACCCCGGAGTCGGGATCCATGGCGGCCACGCCGCCGATGGGAAACCCGTAGCCCCAGTGGATGTCGGGCATAGCCAGGGAGTACTTGAGGATGCCGGGCAGCGCAGCCACATTGGCCACCTGCTCCGGTGCCTGATCCTTGCGGATCTGCTGAATGAGGGTTTCTGAGGCGTAGATGATGCCGTCCACCCGCATAAAGGGCTTATAACTCCGGGGAATCCGCCACCGATAGGCGTCCAGTTTCTCCAGCGGACCTTTCCAGACCTCAGCCATGGGTTCACCTCCGCTTTGCCGGGTGCTTTAATGGTACATCACGGGTCTATGCCGGAGGCGTCCGGGCCACCCCCATCTTTCCCTCTTTGAGGGAAACCTCTTCCCGAAACTTTCCTTGATCCGGGGAAAGATT
>CAZXAO010000200.1:0-3722 GCA_964638465.1 uncultured bacterium
GGTCAACAGAGGGGAGGCCAGGGGCGTACGCTCCGTGACCGATGCCCAGGTATCCGGATACCGACGCTGGATCTCCTGGGCGATCCGCTGGAACAGCACGAAGCCCGGAGGCTTTCGTCGCTGTTTCAGGTTGACGGTGATTTTCAACTCGTTGGGTTTTGCCGTGATCCGCAGAAGCCGATGGAAGAGGGGCAGGACCGGCACCCCCAGTGGGGCGGAAAGGATCAGGGCCATCGGAGGCCGCAGTTTCTCCAGGTACTGCCGGGAGAGGATCTTGCGTTCGGCCTCCTGCAGGTCCATCGTGGCCGCCTATGTTTTCTGGGCCGCTTCCATCCAGGAACGATAGTCCGGATACAGGGGGAACCGTTCTGTGAGATCCCGAACGGCCTGCCGGACCCGCCGCAGGCGCGCCTCGTCCCCCGGTGCTTCCAGGACCTCGGTGATGAGGTCGGCGATGTATGCCATCTCGGGTTCCTTCATCCCCCGGGTGGTGACGGCGGGCACGCCGATCCGGATGCCGCTGGTCACCGTGGGCTTTTCTGGGTCAAAGGGGATGGTGTTCTTGTTGACCGTGATGCCGGCGCGTTCCAGGGCTTCCTCGGCTACCTTGCCGGTGATGCCCAGGGGCCGTAGGTCCACGAGCATCAGATGGTTGTCCGTGCCCCCGGCCACGAGCCGGATCCCCTTTTCCTGGAGCCTCTGGGCCAGGGCCCGGGCGTTGAGCACGATCTGGTGCTGATACGCCCGGAACTCGGGGGTCAGGGCCTCGGCAAAGGCCACGGCCTTGGCGGCGATCACATGCATGAGGGGCCCTCCCTGGAGCCCGGGAAACACGGCCTTGTCAATCTTCTTAGCGTACTTCGCCTGGGTGAGGATCAGACCCCCCCGCGGCCCACGGAGGGTTTTGTGGGTCGTGGTGGTGACGAAGTCGGCAATACCCACGGGCGAGGGGTGTTCTCCTGCGGCCACCAGGCCGGCGATGTGGGCGATGTCGGCCATCAGGTAGGCATCCACCTCGTCGGCAATCTCCCGGAACTTCTGGAAGTCAATGATTCGGGGATAGGCCGAGTAGCCGGTGACGATAAGCCGGGGGCGGTGTTCGTGGGCCAGACGCCGCACCTCGTCAAAGTCAATCTGCTCGGTTTCGGGGTGCACATGGTAGTACGCGATCCGGTACAGTTTGCCCACCTGGGACACCGGGCTCCCGTGGGACAGGTGACCGCCGTGGGAGAGTTCCATGCTCAGGATGGTGTCGCCAGGCTTCAGCACGGCGGCGTACACGGCCTGGTTGGCCTGGGTGCCCGCATGGGGCTGGACATTGGCGTGCTCCGCACCGAACAGGCGTTTGGCCCGTTCGCGGGCCAGGTCTTCCACCTCGTCCACATACTGGCATCCCCCGTAGTATCGCCGGTGCGGATACCCTTCCGCATACTTGTTGGAAAGCGGGGTGCCCATGGCCATCAAAACAGCAGGCGAGGCGAAGTTTTCCGAGGCGATCAATTCAAGGGTTTCGTGTTGACGCTGGATCTCCCGATAAATCCACTGGAACACCTCGGGATCGGTTTTGTACAGCAGGGACCACACCGTAAGCCTCCTTTTGGCCCAATTATACCCCCGTTGCCAGGTGGGGCCAAGGTGAACACAAGGAAAGGAGAAACCTACCGGAACTGGACCCGGATCTCCGCGGGCGGCCGAACGGCCAGAACCCGGTGGGTGGGATGCGGAACCTCCTGGACGGGTCCCTCCAGGTGTCGGATCCTTTTCTGGAACTCGGCGTTGGGCATTTCCAGATACACCGGATAGGGTTTGAATCGCTCGTCGGCCCGGCCCTCCAGGCGGAGTCGCAGGCCGTTTGCCTCGGGAACTTCCTGCACCCTGAGCACCCGCAGGACCTCCCGATAGGAGGCCAGGTCGTACAGGGTGCCTACCCAGAGCTGGCCCCCCTGCTGTAGTTGCCACGCGTAGGCCAGGACGGGCTCCATCACACCGTGGATCAGGTCCGGGTCCAGGGAGGGGTGGAACCACCAGTGGAACACGGTGCGGGTGGCCACCGCCCGATCCAGGTACCGCCTTCGTCGCCGCACATAGTACCGGTCCGACCACTGGGGTCGGGGGCCGACGCCGTAGGAGGTGGGCACATTCCAGAGTCCCCAGGTCTCCTCGTAAACCGGGGCCCGGAGTTCTTTCCGGCTGCGGGCCCCGCGATAGACCACCAGGCCGTACTCCGCCAGGAGTTCCCGAAAGTCCCGGTACCCCCCGGGGAACACCCAGGAACGGGGGGTGATGCCCCGCTGTTGGGCGGCCTCCAGGGAGGCCTCAATCTCGCGCCGGGCCAGATCCTCCGTGATGACCCCCCTCAGGAAGGGCACATGGGAAAAGGTGTGGAGACCGATGTCGTGGGCCACAGAGGCCGACAGGATGGCCTCAATCAGATCCGGGGCGTAGTATTCGGGGTCCTGTCGGTAGTCCGAACAGGGGTCCACCTCGTACCAATCCGAGCCCTGGAACACCCATTTGTCGGTTTCAAAGGGGCCGGGCCGGGGCATGTCGGGATGGGGCACGCCCTCCGGGCATGAGCAGGACTCCAGGAACAGGTGGCCCACGGTGGCCCAGGTGATGGGCACCCGGTAGGTGTCAAAGATGCGGAGCAGGACCGGGATGTTCTGGCGGGCCTGTCGGGCCATCCGGCGAGCGTCGGGGGAGTGTTTGCCCATCCGCCAGGCCCAGGCCAATTCAAAGTCGGCCGAGAGGACCAGGCCCCCTGATCGGCCCTCTGGAAAGGGCGAGATCCGGAAGGGTCCTGCAGGGGCCAGTGTTTCCCGGTCGGCCGTGGGCCGTCGCCGCCAGCGGAACTGGAGTTCGGAGAGGATTTCGTGGTACCAGGCCATCGGCGGGAAATTGTACAGGGCAGAGGACTCCGGGCGTCAAAAGGCCTGGCGAAGAGCGATCCGCAGGAGGCCCTGTTGAAAACTCCGGCCCGGGGCCCAGGTGTACTGGAGCCGGGCCTGGAGGCCCGTGGGCGTCTGCCAGGCGGCGGCTACCCCGACCCCCCAGCTATGGTGCCAGGACTCTGCCCTTTGTGGTTTCCAGTGGCTCTGTTCCAGCAGGAGCCGCCCCTGGCTGCGGGGGCCTGCCATGCCCAGGAAGAGCCGCAGCGCGACGAGGTGTTCCAGGTCTTCCGGCAGTCTGCTGAGGCCGAAGGGGAGCCACAGGGGCGAGAGGTCCAGGCGATCACTGTCCAGCAGGCGAGGGGTCCGATGCAGGCCGGCCCCCAGGAGCTCTCCCCCTGCGAACCCGCCCTCGGGAGGGCCCAGGAGCACCTCGGCCTGGCCCTGGTACCGATAGAAGGAGGGGGTGGCTTCCAGCCTCAGGGTCCAGGAAAGGCCCTGGGGCCGGTGCGCCTCGGAGACCAGGAGGCTCCGGGTCTCCCGGGTCCGCGTCCGGGTTGGGATCCACAGGCTTCGGTGATGGACCACGCCGAGCCCCAGACGGCGATCCAGGGCCATGGGCACCGCCAGAAAGGCCGCCTCAAACACCTGCATCAGGGTATCCTGAAGGTAGGCGTGTCCTGCCAGGCGGAACCAGGCCAGGGGGATCCAGGGTTCCTCGTAGGTAACCCGGAGTTCCTGCTCGGTCGGTCGCCAGCGGGTCCAGTCCAGTTGCAGCACGCGCAGGGAGCCTGCCAGGTTCCGGAAATCCAGGGTGAGGTGGCCCAGCAGGGG
>CAZXAO010000201.1:0-3682 GCA_964638465.1 uncultured bacterium
CCGGCCGCAACAGCCTCATCGGGGTCTTTGTGGAACACCACCCCGAAGACCTGGCCCTGGGCCTGGACCGGGAACGCCCCGCCCAACTGGCCTTCCCCCACCGCTTCGTGGTGGGCGACGCCTACCACCTGCCCTTTCCCGACCACAGCTTCCACCTGGTCACCGCCTACTGGGTGGTGGAGCATCTACCCGACCCTGAGGGCTTTCTGCGGGAGGTGGCCCGGGTACTCCGCCCCGGCGGGACCCTTCTGCTCCGGACCACCAACCCCTGGTCGCCCGTGGTTCGCCTGGCCCGCAGCCTCCCCGCCAGGATCAAACACCGCCTGCTCCACCGGTTCCTCCGGCCCGGCCAGACCCTGTATCCCACCTACGACCGGCTGAACCACCCCCGAAGGCTCCGGACCCTTCCCCCTCGCTTCGGTCTTGAGCCCGTGGCCCTGGAGTTCCACGAGGCGCCCCTGCTGTTCCACCGGTTCACCGCCCTCCTGAGTCTTCTCTACTGGCACCTGACCCGCCCGTGGCCCTGGCTTCGCACGGACATTGTGGCCCTGTATCGCCGCACGGGATGAAGACCTGGCTTCGCCGAAACCCCAGAGCCGCCGCCCTCCTGGCCCTGGTGACGGTCCTGGTGGCCTACGCCTTTCTCCTGCTCCGGACCATTCCCAACCTGCTGCTCCGCGTTCAGGCGCACGAGGGCTGGGCCCTGATGCGGGTGCTTCTCCACAACCTGGAAACCTTTGAAGCTGCGGAAACCGAACTCGGCCACATCACCGCCGAAGGCATGCTGGCCTCCGCCCGACTGCTCGCCCGGATGGATCACCCTACCCCCGAACTTCTGGCCTACGCCGCCCACCTGAACCACTGGTACGAAGTCCAGGTGCTGGATTCCAACCTGACGGTTCGGCTGTCCTCTCTGGGCCGCCATCACCCGGCCGTCCCCCGCGATTCCCTGGCCTCCCTGGTCCAGAAACAGGAGGGCGAGGGCATCCTCTTTCTGGGCGATACCCTGGCCGTACTGGTGCCTGCTACCCGCGGCCAGTACCTGCTGGTGACCACCCCGGTGGAACGCCTGCTGGACCTCAAACGCCGGTACGGCCTCGCCGCCGCCCTGCAGGCCCTGTCCCGATCCCGGGGCCTGGCCTATGTGGCCTTCCAGAGCCTGGGGGGCTCCGTGCTCTACGGATTCCCCGAGGACCTGAACCTGCGGCCTCCCCGGGAGGATCCCTGGCTCCAGAAGACCCTGGAAAGCCGGCGGATCCGCGAACGCCTCAGCCGGGATCCCTCGGGGCACCGCATCCTGGAACTCGTGGCCCCCCTGCCCGACCACGACCCACCGGGCCTCCTTCGCCTGGCCCTCAGTCTCTCCGTGTACGAACAAACCCTTTGGGGCCTCGTGTTCGTAGGCTTCGGTCTCCTGCTTCTGGCCCTGGCCGTGGGATACCTGGCGCTCCGCCTGGGCGCAGAACGCACCCGGCTCCAGGCCCGGGAAGAGAGCCGCCGGCATACGCTGGAACTCCTGCCCCTGGCGGTTCTGGAACTGGATCCCCGGAGCCGGGTCCGCTTCGCCAACCACCAGGCCCGACTCCTGCTGGGTGTAGAAACCGGAAAACCCCTGAGCCAGTGGATTCCCCCGGAACACCTGAACCCCACCACCTGCCCGGATCGGTGCCAGGGCGAACTCCACCTGGCTTCCCGCCACCTCTCCTACGCCCTGGTTCGCCAGCCCGAGGGCTGGCTCCTGGTGCTCCAGGACCTTACGCCACTGAAACAGTTGCAACGAAGGGCCGAGGCCGCCCGGGAACTGGAGAGCCTGACCCGCCTCATCGGCGGCATCGTGCACGAACTCCGGAGCCCTCTGAACGCCCTGGGAATCCGAATCCAGACCCTCCTGATGGACCCCTCCCTGAAGGACGAGACCCGCAGGACCCTGCAACACGCCCTGGAGGAAATCCAGCGGATGGAGCAAACCGTGCGACGCGTCCTGGATCTGGCCCGGCCGTATCGGATCCAGCGTGAACCGCTCCAACTCCGGGAGTTCTTTGAGGAACTCCTGGCGGGCTACCGGCACCGGGCAGCCGCTGAGGGCCGGCACCTGGAGGTGGACCTGGACCGGGATGCCCGGTTCCCCGCCGATCCCCGGGGCCTCCGGACGATCCTGACCAACCTGCTGGACAACGCCTTTGAGGCCACCCAGCCCGGGGACCACATCCGGGTCCAGGCCCGGCTCACCCCCGAGGGCCTGCTCCTGGAGATCCAGGATACGGGCCGGGGAATCCCGGCCGAACTCCAGCACCGGGTCTTTGAACCCGAGTTCAGCACCAAACCCGGGGGCCTGGGGTTGGGGCTGCACCTGGTCCGACGGGTGACCGAGGCCCACGGGGGCCGCGTGGAACTCCACTCCGAACCCAACAGGGGAACCACCTTTAGAATCTTCCTGCCCCGATGAAACCCCTGGTGCTGGTAGTGGAAGACGACCCCGGTCAGGCCCGGGCCTTGGCCGACTTCCTGCACAGCCGGGGCTTCCGGGTCCGGACCGCCCGGGGCCTGAGGGAGGCCTGCCAGAACCAAGAACCCCTGGACCTGGCCCTGGTGGACTTCCGCCTGCCCGATGGCGACGGCCTTGCCGTGCTCCGGTGCCTCAAGGAACACGACCCCGACCTGCCCGTGATCCTGATGACCGCCTACGCCTCCATTGAGTCGGCCGTGGAGGCCATGAAACAGGGCGCCTACGACTACCTGACCAAACCCCTGGATCTGACCCGCCTCTGGATCACGATCCAGCGTGCTCTGGAACACCGGGCTCTGCATCAGGAAATCCGGGAACTCCGCGAGGAGCTCCAGCGAAGCCAGAACCTGCCCGAGATCGTCGCCCGCTCGCCCGCCATGCAGGAGGTGCTTTCCCTGGTGCGACGGGTGGCCCCTACCGAGACCACCGTGCTCATCACCGGCGAAAGCGGAACGGGCAAGGAACTGGTGGCCCGCACCCTGCACCACCTGTCCGGCCGCCGGGGACGCTTCGTGGCCGTGAGCGTGGCCTCGTTGCCCGACACCCTGGTGGAAGCCGAACTCTTCGGCTACGAACGGGGCGCGTTTACCGGCGCCGACCGCAGCCGACCGGGCCGCTTTGAAATGGCCCAGGAGGGGACCCTGTTCCTGGACGAGATCGGCGAACTCTCCCCCGCCGTGCAGGTGAAACTCCTCCGGGTGCTCCAGGAACGCGTGGTGGAACGCCTGGGGAGCAACGAACCCATTCCCCTGCGCGTGCGGCTCGTGGCCGCAACCAACCGGAACCTGGAGGAACTGGTGCGCGAGGGCAGGTTCCGCGAGGACCTCTATTACCGGCTCCATGTGGTGCACCTGCACCTGCCGCCATTGCGGGAGCGCCGCGAGGACATCCTGCCCCTGGCCGAGCACTTCCTGAAACGGTTTCGCCGGGAACTGCACAAGCCCGTGGAGGGCTTCACCCGGGAGGCCCAGTATGCCCTGCTCTCTTACGACTGGCCCGGCAATGTCCGGGAACTGCAGAATGTGATTGAACGGGCCGTGGTCCTGACCCGCCACAACCTGCTCACCCCGGACGACCTGGCCCTACCTGCGGCAGGAAGCCGTGAACCAGAAGCCCGCCGGATCCCCACTCTGGAGGAGGTGGAACGCGAACACATCCAGCGGGTGCTGGCCCTGA
>CAZXAO010000202.1:0-3571 GCA_964638465.1 uncultured bacterium
GGCCCGGTACCACTGGCGGAGGGAACCACTGGCCCGCAGGTACACCAGGGGCTGGCCCACAAATCCGATGTGGCTCCCCGGTGCGGGCTGGGAATCGTAGGGGAACGACGCGGCGACGAAGAGGTATCGGTCCTCTGAGCCCGAGGGTGCGGGGGCGGCCACATAGAGCCGGCCCGAGTCGGCCACATAGGCGGCGTAGAGCACTTCTCCCCCGGCCGAGGCCAGGGACTCGGCCACGGCGGTGTCCGGAGTGCCGTCCAGCACAAAGGTCACCCGGGCCCGGAACTTCAGGTATTCGTCGGGATCCAGGTTGCCGTCCTGCACCTGGGGACGGGGCACCTGCCACGCCAGGGCGGCACCGTCGGCCGTACCGTACGAGGCCACGGCCAGGTAGAGGGTATCCGGCAGGGTGCCCAGGAGCCGTTTCAGGTAGATCACACCCTCCAGCACCGAGTCGCCGCTGGTGTTCTGAAACCGCAGGGTGTCGGTCATCAGGGCTTCGGTGGCATCAAACCAGCCGGTAAAGGAGTTGTCGTTCTCGTCGGCCAGGTAGTAGGACCAGGGAGCCACCTGGCCGCTCTTGGCCCAGGGAGCCGGACGGAGGCTGTCCGGGGTGTGGAAGAGCACGAAGAGGAAGTGGTCGTTGGCGAAGGCGTCCGGGCCGTCGCCCGCGGCCTCGGTGGCCACATAGAGCACGCCGGAGTCCGGATCCAGATAGGCCCAGAGGTGCATGTCGCCGTTCTGCGCCACCCTTTGAGCCACCCGATCCAGTCGGCCATCCATGTAGAACCGCACGATGCCCACGGTGTACCGGTAGTTTTGCCCGTTGTCGTTGGCCCAGGCCTCGTTGCCCAGGGAGTCGGTCGCATGGATCACATACTCCACGGTGCTGCCATAGGGTTGCGGCCCGAGGAAGCCGCCGTAGAGGCCCGGAGTGGGGAGGCCGTCACCGTCCCAATCGTGGAGAGAGCCGTCGTCGGGCTGCATTTCTATCTCCGCATAGGACCAGTTGCCGTTGACCCCGTAATGGATCCGGAGATGGGCCACGCCCGAGGGATCTGCTGCCCGGGCCAGCACCCGGACCGAATCCGAGGGCAGGATCTGCCGATCGGGCCACTGGTGCACATCCCAGACCACGGGGCCCGAGTGGTCTCCCGGTCCTGGTCGGTGGACTTCGGGGTCCCCTCGCCCTGCAAACACCCAGATACGCCAGAGGCCGCTTCGCCCACCGAGTTCCATCAGGTAGGCGCCCGAGGCCATCTTGCCGTGCTGGTAGAAGGAGAGCCCCTGGCCATCCCCCCACAGGTACACGATGCGGGTGCCGTTGGGGGCCTCAAAGCCCGCATAGGTCCAGCCGGAGTCCGTTAAGCCGGAGATGAACCGGGCCTCCTGGCCCAGGAGCAGGTGGTACAGATCCGGGGAAACCCCGGACTTGGTCCAGTTGGAGGTGGTGGAAGAGTAGAGGATGTCCAGGTAGGGCTGACCGGCCACCAGTTGCACGCGCTTGTGCAGGGAGTTGTCGGGGTTGCCCTGGCTGTCGTAGGCCTCGTTGAGGACGAGCAGGGCGGTATCCGGTCGGGTGGTGTCCACGGTCACCTGGAACCAGGAGTTCCAGGCCTGGGTATCGTGGAGCAGGCCGGGATGGCCTCCATCGTCGTAGTCGCCCTCGGTGCCCCAGTGGGTCATGGTGTTGCCCACCACCACATCGCCGTCGCGGGTGAACATCCACAGGGCCCGGCCGCCCCGTCGGTCAAAGATGGCGCAGATCTCGCTGTTCCACAGGGCGTACTCCAGCAGCGAGTCGCCGTCGGCGTCCAGGAGGGTGATGTGGCTCCCGCCCAGGAATCTCAGGGAGTCGTACCACTGGCTTCCGAAGGCAAAGCCGCCGGCGTATCGGGTGTGGTTCCACAGGTTCCGGCCCCAGTACACCAGGGGTCCCCCGGGGCCCTCGTGCCAGGCGGTCTCGTAGAGCATGCCGGCCAGGGTGATCCAGCCCGTGCGGGCGATGTCGTGGTCAGGCACCGGCATCAGCGCCTGCCGGGCCCAGAGCCATAGGTCTTCGTAGTCCCCCCGGACTCCGTTGCCGTTGAGATCGTTCAGGAGACCGCAGTCCACCGCCTGGGTGGCCTTGAAATCGTTGTACCAGTTGTCGTAGGTGCCCCCGGTCCAGCCGTGGAGTTCGGGATAGGCGGCGTAGTCAATCTGGATGACGGGAGGGTCGTTGAGGGGATCGTCGTCGTACAGGTAGTCCAGGCCCCACCACTTGGCGGCCTCGGCCACATGGATGGGCTGGATCCAGGACTGTTGGGCGATCCAGGCGATGTTGTGGTCGTAGGAGTTGGCCGGTGCCCCGGCCTGGCCGAAGTCCCAGCCGGCAACCCCGGCGGCCTTTTCCCAGTCGTCCCCGTACAGCACGAACTGGGACTGATCCCAGTCGCCGGCCAGGCTGGAGAGCAGCTGGTGGAGGGGATTGGAAGGCTGGCTGATGTCATTCCACACCATCTGATCGCGCGCGGTTTGCGAGATGAACACCACGAACACCATGTTGCCTTCGCCGTCGTACATCCGGTGCACCTTATAGGGGTTGTGGCAGTCGGCCCCACTCGGGAACTGGTGCGGATACCAGCCGTGAACATTCTCGTCCAGCACGATCACCGGAGGGATCCACACATACTGGCCTGCACTCGTATAGCCGTACTTGCCGAAGGCCTCGTTCAGGAGGGCGATCAGGGAATAGGGCATGAGGTTCTGGGACTTCCACACGCGCTCGGGAATCCAGACCACGGTGGGATTGTCAGGCCAGCCAGGCTTTTTGATCAGGGCCGAGTCCACCCGGACCGAGTACCAGAAGGAGAACCGGTTGATTTCCTCGGCCACATAGGGCAGGAGGTGCTCGGCGTAGGTCCCGGCCACGAGATCCACCAGATCGCTCTGAAGGCGTTGCAGCAGACCGTGGTCGTTCCGGAGCCATCCGTAGGACTGGGCCAGGGGACCCGAGATGTGGATGTCCACGGGCACGCCCCAGTAAAAGTGGCTATCCAGGGTGCGGTGGAAGGAATTGCCGTTGTAGCCGGGTTCCCCGGGAACCAGCGCATACGAGCCGTTGTCGGCAAAGGACTGGTTCCCGTGATGCAGGAAGGCAATCTTGGCCGTGCCCGAGAGGAGGAGGGCAGTCAGCAGCAGAGAGGGGCCCGGCACCACGGCTCACCCCACTTCCAGTTGGGGCAGCAGGTAGGTGAGCTCGGCCAGTTTCCCGGTGAACACCAGGATGCCCACCAGGATCAGGAACAGGCCGGCCACCAGTTCAATCCATCGCATGTACCGCAGGATCTTCTGGAAGGTGGAGAAGAAGAGGTTGATGAAGAGGCCAGAGAGCAGGAACGGAATGCCCAGCCCCAGGGAGTAGATGGCCAGGAGGCCGATGCCCTGCCATACCGTACTCTGAACGGCGGCGATGGCCAGGATGGTGCCCAGGATCGGGCCGATGCAGGGGGTCCAGCCGAAGGCCACGGCCACCCCCAGAAGAAAGGCCCCCACGAGTCCCATCGGCTTCCGCGAAAGATTGGGCCCG